>JAZFQW010000422.1:0-6695 GCA_036445335.1 Alphaproteobacteria bacterium
GCTGCGCTTCGCGATCCGCGAGGGCGGCCGCACCGTCGGCGCCGGCGTCGTCGCCTCCATCATCGAATAGGCGCCCGTCGGAACGCGGCGGCAGGGCGGTCGGTCCGATCGGATCGGCGACTATACCGCATTTTGTTGAAACTTCGCGCAGAGCTCGCTACAACCCCGGACCGTTTCCCGGTCGCAAGGCGCTTATCACCGGATTCGCGGGGTCACTGGCCGGCGCGACATGGAGGAGTGTAGCTCAATTGGTAGAGCACCGGTCTCCAAAACCGGGGGCTGTGGGTTCGAGTCCCTCCACTCCTGCCACCGGCCGGATACGGCCCGTTATGATCAAACGTTGAATTCGCGAGTCATGACCAAGACCAACCCCGTTCAGTTTTTCCGGCAGGTTCGCCAGGAAGTCGCGAAAGTGACCTGGCCCAGCCGCAAGGAAGTCGTCATCACCACGGGGATGGTGTTCGTCTTCGTGACGATCATGGCACTATTCTTCCTGCTGGTCGACCAGGTGGCGTCTTACCTGGTCCGCTTGGTCATCGGGTTTGGCGGCTGAACCGATGGCGATGCGCTGGTACGTCGTGCACGTCTATTCCGGCTTCGAACGGCGGGTCGCCGAGTCGATCACCGAGCAGGCGGCGCAGAAGGGGCTGGGCGAGCTGTTCGAGGATGTCTCGGTGCCCACCGAGGAGGTCGTGGAGATGCGCCGCGGCCAGAAGGTGAGCGCCGAGCGCAAGTTCTTCCCCGGCTATGTGCTGGTCAAGATGGAGCTGACCGACGAGGCTTGGCAGCTGGTGAAGAACACGCCCAAGGTGACCGGCTTCCTGGGCGCTCGCGGCCGGCCGACGCCGATCTCCGAGGCCGAGGCCGAGCGCATCATCCGCCAGGTGCAGGAGGGCATCGAGCGGCCGAAGCCGTCGATCACCTTCGAGATCGGCGAGCAGGTGCGGGTCTGCGACGGACCGTTCACGTCGTTCAACGGTTACGTCGAAGAGGTCGACGAGGAGCGGGCGCGGCTAAAGGTGGCGGTGTCGATCTTCGGCCGCGCCACCCCGGTCGAACTGGAATACGGCCAGGTCGAGAAGACCTGACGATACGGCAATCCGGTCCGGGCCGCCTGGCGGAACCCGGGCCGCGACCGCGCGGGAGGTCGACCCCGAGAGGCCATGGGGGACCGCGACCGCGCCACCCCGCCCGACTGGGCCGAGACGAGCAAGGGAAAGAGCATGGCGAAGAAAGTCATCGGATTGATCAAGTTGGAAGTGCCCGCCGGCGCGGCCAATCCGTCGCCGCCGATCGGCCCGGCCCTGGGTCAGCGCGGCCTGAACATCATGGAGTTTTGCAAGACGTTCAACGCCAAGACCCAGAATCTGGAAAAGGGCATGCCGATCCCGGTGGTGATCACCGCCTATGCCGATCGCACCTTCACGTTCATCACCAAGACGCCGCCGGCCAGCTTTTACCTGAAGAAGGCGGCCGGCCTGCCGAAAGGCGGCTCGACCCCGGGCAAGGGCTACGCCGGCAGCGTCAGGGTCGCCCAGCTGCGCGAGATCGCCGAGGCCAAGATGGTCGATCTGAACGCCAACGATCTCGACGCCGCCGTCGAGATGATCAAGGGATCGGCCCGCTCGATGGGCCTGGAAGTGGTGGAGTAGGGCGATGGCACGGGCAGGCAAACGGCTGCGCAAGGTACGCGAGGGCCGCGACAGCGCGCAGGCCTTCGATGTCGGCGAGGCGATCGCGCTGGTCAAGGAGGGCGCGACGGCGAAGTTCGACGAGACGGTCGAGATCGCGATGAATCTGGGCATCGACCCGCGCCACGCCGACCAGATGGTGCGCGGCGTCGTGCAACTGCCCAGCGGCACCGGCAAGTCGGTGCGCGTCGCCGTGTTCGCCAAGGGCGACAAGGCCGACGAGGCCAGGCAGGCGGGTGCCGACATCGTCGGCGCGGAGGATCTGGCGAAGGAGATCCAAGAGGGCCGGATGGACTTCGACCGGTGCGTGGCGACGCCGGACATGATGGCGGTGGTCGGCCGGCTCGGCCGGGTGCTGGGGCCGCGCGGCCTGATGCCGAACCCCAAGCTGGGAACGGTGACGCCGGACGTCGCCGCCGCTGTCACCGCCGCCAAGGCGGGGTCGGTGGAATTCCGGGCGGAGAAGGCCGGACTGATTCATGCCGGCGTCGGCAAGGCGAGTTTCAGCGCCGACGCGCTGGCCGAGAACGTCAATGCGTTCGTCGGCGCGATCGTGCGCGCCAAGCCGAGCGGCGCCAAGGGCACCTATCTGAAGCGGGTGGCGCTTAGCTCGACCATGGGACCGAGCGTCAAGCTCGATATCGGCAAGCTGGGTGCCGATTCCGGCAGCGCGCCGTAGGGAGACGAGATGACGCCGACGCCGCCGCGGCCTCGCCGCGGCGGCGTCGGCGCCGGACGGGGTGACCCGTCCAACCTGTCCGAGACTGCAGGTGTGGCCGACCGGCGTTCGCCGACCCGGGCACATAATGGTCCTGCATAGACGGGAGTGGCGGCCAAGCAACTCCGGCGGCGCGACGCCGCCGGGCGTCGACGGCTTGAGCTTCTGGGACAGGGCGAATCGGACCGTTCGGCCGGACCACATCGGCCGGCGGTTCAGAGTGCAACCGGGCTGGCCCGCCGATCCGTGGACCGGCCCAACCGACGGAGGCGATCCGTGGAACGTGCTCAAAAGGAGGCGAAAGTCGCCAATATGCACCGCTCGTTTCAGGATGCGGCGATGGTGGTCGTGACCCACCAGAGCGGCCTGTCGGTCGGCGAGTCGACCGACCTGAGGCGGAAGATGCGTGCGGCGGGTGCCACCTTTAGCGTGACCAAGAACCGGCTCGCCCGTATCGCCCTTAAGGGGACGAAGTTCGAAGGCCTGAATGACATGTTCACCGGGCCGACCGCCGTGGCGTTCAGCGCCGATCCGGTGGCGGCGGCCAAGGTGGCGGTCGAGTATGCCAAGAAGAACACCAAGCTGACCATCATCGGTGGCGGCCTCGGCGAGCAGTCGCTCGACCAGTCCGCCGTCGAGGCGCTGGCCAGGCTGCCGTCGCTCGACGAGTTGCGGGCGACGATCGTGGCGATGATCCAGACCCCGGCGACGCGAATCGCCGGTGTCCTGCAGGCCCCGGCGGGCCAGCTGGCGCGGGTGATCAATGCTTATGCCCAAAAGGACGACGCGGCGTAGCGCCGAGCCGAACGCGAGACAACCAGAGTTCAAGTCAGGAGAGTTGGGAAATGGCTGATTTGCAAAAGATCGTCGACGATTTGTCGACGCTGTCCGTCCTCGATGCGGCCGAACTGTCGAAGATGCTGGAAGAGAAATGGGGCGTGTCGGCGGCGGCACCGGTCGCGGTGGCCGCCGCGCCGGGCCAGGGCGAGGCGGCGCCCGAGGCCGAGGAACAGACCGAGTTCGACGTCATCCTGGCGTCGATCGGCGAGAAAAAGATCAACGTGATCAAGGAAGTCCGCGCGATCACCGCGCTCGGCCTGAAGGAGGCCAAGGATCTGGTCGAGGGCGCGCCGAAGCCGGTCAAGGAGGGCGTTAACAAGGATGAGGCGGACAAACTGAAAAAACAGCTTGAAGATGCGGGCGCAACGGTCGAAATTAAGTAAGATCGCGTGCCAGTAGACGCAAATGACATAACGTCGCCTGACGGCGGCCAACCGTTTTGGTTGGCCGCCGCTAGGCGTTTTGTGTGCGTGTCCGGGATTGGGCCCCGGCCGCGAACCGGTCCGGCTGCGGTTGCCGGTCCGGTCTCGTGTGCCGTCGCTGCTCCGCCGCGCATCGCGGCCGGCCCGCGCCACGCCTCGGTGGCATGCCGGCAGTCAAATCGCTGAGGGGATACATGGCCAAATCGTTCACGGGTCGTAAGCGCGTCCGCAAGGATTTCGGGCGGATTCCTGAAGTGGCGCAGATGCCCAACCTGATCGAGGTGCAGCGCAGCTCCTACGACCAGTTCCTGCAGATGCACGATGTCGCGGAGCACCGCCTCCAAGTCGGATTGCAGGAGGTGTTCCGGTCGGTCTTCCCAATCAAGGATTTCTCCGAGCGGTCGGAGCTCGACTTCGTCCGCTACGAGCTCGAAGAGCCGAAATACGACGTCGACGAATGCCAGCAGCGCGGCATGACGTATGCGGCGCCGCTGAAGGTGACGCTGCGCCTGACGGTCTTCGATATCGAGGAGGACACCGGCCTGAAGTCGATTCGCGACATCAAGGAGCAGGACGTCTATATGGGCGACATGCCGTTGATGACGACCAACGGCACGTTCGTGATCAACGGCACCGAGCGCGTCATCGTGTCGCAGATGCACCGCTCGCCGGGCGTGTTTTTCGACCACGACAAGGGCAAGACCCACTCGTCGGGCAAGTTCCTGTTCGCCGCTCGGGTGATTCCCTATCGCGGTTCGTGGCTCGACTTCGAATTCGACGCAAAGGACCATGTCTATGTCCGCATCGACCGGCGGCGCAAGCTGCCGGCGACCACGCTGTTGATGGCGCTGGACGACGCCGCCACCGAACGGCTGCGCGAGGAGCGCGCGAGCGAGGGCAAGTCGCTGCTGCCTTATGAGGCGCAGGGCATGTCGAAGGAGGAAGCCCTCAACTACTTCTACGGCACGGTCACCTACACGCGGACCAAGGACGCGTGGAAGACGCCGTTCGCGCCCGAGCAACTGCGCGGCCAGAAGTTGCTCAACGACCTGGTCGACGCCGCCACCGGCAAGGTGGTCGCGAAGGTCGGCGACAAGATGACCCCACGGCTCGGCAAGAAGCTGGTCGAGCAGGGCGTGACGGAGCAGCTGGTCGGGCCCGATGAGCTGTTCGGCCGTTACCTGGCGGTCGACGTGATCGACGAGTCGACCGGCGAGGTGTTCTTCGAGGCGGGCGAGGAGATCGACGCCGCCACGCTGGAGGTGTTCGACAAGCAAAAGATGAACGAGATCGCGACCCTGGCGATCGACCACATCAATGTCGGCGCCTATCTGCGCAACACCCTGGCGATCGACCGCAACGCCAGTCGCGAGGATGCGCTGATCGACATCTATCGCGTGATGCGGCCGGGCGAGCCGCCGACGCTGGAGTCGGCCGAGAAGCTGTTCAACGACCTGTTCTTCCAGTCCGAGCGCTACGATCTTTCGGCGGTCGGCCGGGTCAAGATGAACACCAAGCTGGGGTTCGAGACCGACGATCAGCTGCGGGTGCTGCGCAAACAGGACGTCCTGGCGATCGTCAAGATCCTGTTGGATCTGAAGGACGGCCGCGGCGAGATCGACGACATCGACAATCTCGGCAACCGGCGGGTGCGGTCGGTCGGCGAACTGATGGAGAACCAATACCGGGTCGGCCTGCTGCGGATGGAGCGGGCGATCCGCGAGCGCATGAGCTCGGTCGACATCGACACCGTGATGCCGCACGACCTGATCAATGCCAAGCCGGCGGCGGCGGCGGTGCGCGAATTCTTCGGGTCGTCGCAGCTCAGCCAGTTCATGGACCAGACCAATCCGCTGTCGGAGATCACCCACAAGCGGCGGCTGTCGGCGCTGGGCCCGGGGGGCCTCACGCGCGAGCGCGCCGGCTTCGAGGTGCGCGACGTGCATCCGACCCATTATGGCCGGATCTGCCCGATCGAGACGCCGGAGGGTCCGAACATCGGCCTGATCAACTCGCTGGCGACCTACGCCCGGGTCAACAAGTACGGCTTCATCGAAAGCCCCTACCGCAGGGTCGTCGACCACTGCGTCACCGACGAGGTGGTCTATCTGTCGGCGATGGAGGAGAGCCGCTTCACGATCGCCCAGGCCAACGCCGAGTTGGATGGCGACGGCCGGTTCGTGTCCGATTTCGTGTCCTGCCGGTCCGCCGGCGAGTATCTGATGTCGCGCCCCGACAGCATCGAGTTGATCGACGTCTCGCCCAAGCAGATCGTCTCGGTCGCGGCGGCGCTGATTCCGTTCCTGGAGAACGACGACGCCAATCGGGCGCTGATGGGCTCGAACATGCAGCGCCAGGCGGTGCCGCTGATCAAGGCCGAGGCGCCGCTGGTCGGCACCGGCATGGAGCCGACGGTGGCGCGCGACAGCGGCGTGGCGATCGGCGCCCGGCGCGGCGGCGTGATCGACCAGGTCGACGCCACCCGAATCGTCGTCCGGGTTACCGACGAGGAGGAGGAGTCGTCGGAATCCGGCGTCGACATCTACAATCTGCTGAAGTTCCAGCGGTCGAACCAGAACACCTGCATCACCCAGCGGCCGCTGGTGAAGGTCGGCGACCGCCTGCACAAGGGCGACATCATCGCCGACGGGCCGTCGACCGACCTCGGCGAGCTGGCCCTGGGGCGCAATGTGCTGTGCGCCTTCATGCCCTGGAACGGCTACAATTTCGAGGACTCTATCCTGATCTCAGAGCGGATCGTGCGCGACGATGTGTTCACCTCGATCCACATCGAGGAATTCGAGGTGATGGCGCGCGACACCAAGCTGGGCCAGGAGGAGATCACCCGCGACATCCCCAATGTCGGCGAGGAGGCGCTGCGCCATCTCGACGAGGCCGGCATCGTCTATATCGGTGCCGAGGTCCATTCCGGCGACATTCTGGTCGGCAAGATCACGCCCAAGGGCGAATCGCCGATGACGCCGGAGGAAAAGCTGCTGCGTGCGATCTTCGGCGAGAAGGCCT
>JAZFQW010000423.1:0-3792 GCA_036445335.1 Alphaproteobacteria bacterium
GACGCCAAGAAGGCGCTCGCCACCTGGGTGGGCGCCAGCACCGTGAGCAGCTGCTCCATGACAAGCGCGGCGTAGGGCAGCGTCTCCAGCCGGCGTTTGTTGACGTCGGCCAGGCGTTCCAGCGACGACTTGCCCTGGCGTGAGATAAGCCCGGCCAGTTGCTGGATCTCCGGTCCCGGCGCGGTGTACTGGTGGATGACGTGCACCGGGTGCTTCAGCTTCGACATGTGCACCTTGGCGAGCGTCCGCCAGGCGCCGCCGACCGGATAGAAGCTGCGCGCGCGATAGCCCGCCAACCACTCCTGCGCCTCGAAATGGCGGCCGACCAGCGCGCGTATCTGCGGCCGGCTGGCCTTTCCGTCCATCAGCCGGAACGGGCCAAGCGGCAGGGTCACCTGCTGCGCGATGGTGTGGCGGTCGAGGCCGACCAGCTCCAGCGAGCCGCCGCCCATGTCGCCCATCACGCCGTCGGCGCCCGGCGTGCCGGACAGCACCCCCATGGCCGACAGCCGAGCCTCTTCGGCGCCGCTGATGACCGTGATGTCCAGGCCGCAGGTCCGCTTCACCCCGGCGACGAAGGAGTCGCCGTCCTCGGCGTCGCGCACCGCCGCGGTCGCGATCACGTCGACGTGGCCGACGCCCATGCCGTCGAGCAGGCGGGTGAAGCGCGCCAGGTTGGTCAACGCCATCGCCACGCCGTCCGGGTTCAGCCTTGCGGTGCGCACCAGGTCGCGGCCCAGCCCGCACAGCACCTTCTCGTTGAACACCGGTACGGGCGCCCGGCTCAGCCGGTCATAGACCACCAGTCGGATCGAGTTGGAGCCGATATCGATGATGCCGACGCGGCCGCCGGGGCCGCGCGCGATCGGACGGGCCTCGTAGGCGCGCTCGGACACCGCTCAGCTTTGGATCTTGAGCACCCGGCGGACCGCGCGCTTGCGGTCCTTCAGGGCGCTGCCACGGCCGGAAAGGCTGGGGTTCGTCATGAAGTAGCGATGCGCGCCGAAGCCGTCGTCGGGCGGGTCCAGGCGATGGTAGCTACCGTCCATCGCCAGGGTCCACGTGTTGGTCTCGTCGCGCAGGTTGGCCACCATGATCTCCTCGATCACCTGCCGGTGCACCGTGGGGTTTTCGATCGGCACCAGCGTCTCGACCCGCCAATCGAAATTGCGCTGCATCCAGTCGGCCGACGAGATGAACACCTTGGCGTGCCGCGACGGCAGCTTGTGGCCGCTGGCGAAGCAGACGATCCGCGAATGCTCGAGGAACCGGCCGACGATGCTCTTCACCCGTATGGTGTCCGACAGCCCCGGCACGCCCGGGCGCAGGCAGCAGACGCCGCGCACCACCAGATCGATCTGCACGCCGGCCTGCGACGCCCGGTAGAGCCAGTCGATGATCTCGTCGTCGACCAGCGCGTTGAGCTTCGCCCAGATTTGCGCCGGCTTGCCGAGTATCGCGTTGTCGATCTCCCCCTGGATCAGATCGGTCAGTGTCTGGCGCAGGAACTGCGGCGCGATGCGCACCTTCGCCATCCTGTTCGGGGTGGCGTAGCCGGTCATGTAGTTGAAGATCGCCGCGGCGTCGTGGCACATCCGCGGGTCGCAGGTGAAGTAGCTGAGGTCGGTGTAGATCTTGGCGGTGATCGGGTGGTAGTTGCCGGTGCCGAAATGGACATAGGGGCGCAGGCCGCCTTGTTCGCGCCGCACCACCAGCGACACCTTGGCGTGCGCCTTCAGATTGATGAAGCCATAGACCACCTGGGCGCCGGCCCGCTCCAGGTCGCGCGCCCAGCGGATGTTGGCCTCTTCGTCGAAGCGCGCCTTGAGCTCGACCATCGCGGTCACCGACTTGCCGGCCTCCGCCGCCTCGATCAGCGCGCGGACGATCGGCGAGTTCTTCGAGGTGCGGTACAGGGTCTGCTTGATCGCCACCACGTCGGGGTCGAGCGCCGCTTGTTGAGTGAACTGGGCGACCACGTCGAAGCTTTCATAGGGGTGGTGGACGATGATGTCCTTGGCCCGGATCGCCGCGAAACAGTCGCCGCCGAAATCGCGGATCCGTTCGGGAAATCGCGGATTGTACGGCGGGAACACGAGCTTCGGCAGTTCGTCGACGATGACCTCCTTGGTGTCGGCCAGGCCGATCAGGCCGTCGAGCGCGAACACGTCCTCCTCGGCGGCGCCGAGCTCCTTGCGCACGAAGTCGCGCAGCGTCGCCGGCATCGTGGCGTCGACGGTCAGCCGGATGACGCTGCCGCGGCGGCGGCGCTTCAGCGCGCTCTCGAAGGTCTTCACCAGGTCTTCGGCCTCCTCGTCGATCTCCATCTCGCTGTCGCGTATGACCTGGAAGACGCCGTGATCGAGGGTCTCGAACCCCGGGAACAACTGGTCGAGGCACATCAGCACCAGGTGTTCGACGAGGAAGAACCTGATGGCTTCGCCGGGCAGCCGGATGAAGCGCTCGAGCTGGGCGGGGAGCGGCACCAGCGCGTCGAGCTCCTGGTCCTCGCGCTGGTTGATCAGCTGCAGCGCCAGGCTGAAGCCGAGATTGGGCATGAACGGGAACGGATGGGCCGGATCGATGGCCAGCGGGGTCAGGATCGGATAGATGTCCTCGGTGAACTTCTGCTCCAGCCAGGCCCTGTCTTCGGCGCTCAGCTCGCTCTCGTCCAGCACGGCGATGCCGACATCGCGCATCTGGCGCCGCAGCTCGGGCCAGCAGGTCTGCTGGTCGCGGATCAGCTCGCCGACCGTCGCGCTGATCGCGGCCAGCTGCTGCGGCGGCGTCAGCCCGTCGGCGCTGGGCGTCTTGACGCCCATGGCGACCTGCGCCTTCAGGCCGGCCACCCGGACCATGTAGAACTCGTCCAGGTTGCTGGCGGAGATCGACAGGAAGCGCACCCGCTCCAGCAGCGGGTGCCGGGGGTTGTTGGCCTCGTCGAGCACCCGCTGGTTGAACGCCAGCCATGACAGCTCGCGGTTGATGAAGCGGTCGTGCGACGTCGGGCCGATCGCCGGCGCCTCGGTCTTTGCGGCAATGCTCACCGGTGGCCCCTCAGGATTTCCATGCCAGCTCGCGCCGGCGGTCCGACGCAATGCCCGCAACCGTTATATAGTGTAATGCCAGTGGTCGCCATGGCACCAAGGGGGCGGCGACCGAACTCTGAATTTCGGCGAGCACCCGCGGTGCGACCATGAAGACTCTCTATGTCCTGAGGCACGCCAAATCGAGTTGGGCGGATCCGGATTCGGCCGACCTCGATCGACCGCTGGCGCCGCGCGGCGAACGGGCGGCGATGGTCATGGGCCGCTACATCGCTCAGCAGGACATGATCCCCGAGCTGATCCTCTGTTCGACCGCGCGGCGCGCGGTGGAGACCCGCGCCGCCGTTGTCGGCCAGTGGCCCGCCGTGCCGCCGACCGAATTCGACGAGGCGCTTTATCTGGCCGGCGCCACGGGCGTGATCCGCCGGCTCGCGCGGGTCGACGCCGCCATCGGCGGCATGCTGGTGATCGGCCACAACCCCGACCTGCACGCGCTGACCGTCGGCCTCGCGAAGGTCGGTCCCGCCGACCTGATCGACATGGTCGCCGGCAGGTTCCCGACCGGCGCCTTCGCCGCCCTGACCCTGCCGATCGAGCGCTGGGACGCGATCAGCGAGGCGGCCGGAACCCTCACCGACTTCGTCGTTCCGAAGATGCTGGTGTGAGCGGGCGGCGGCGCGCGCTCACGGCGCCGGACGATCGGCGTCGAGGACGGCGCGGGCCAGCGGCACGGTCACCGGCCGGC
>JAZFQW010000424.1:0-17041 GCA_036445335.1 Alphaproteobacteria bacterium
GCGGTCGGGGGTAAGAGGCGGAGAGGGCCGGAAATCCGGGACATTTCCGGCCCTAGTCATACTAGCCAGGACAGCATGTACTGGGCAGTCCGCGCGGTGGGCGCCGGGCAGATAGCCGAGGCTCATCAGGAACTCGCCGACGATCTCGCCGCCGGTGAAGCGGAAGGTCTTGCGGAACAGCTTGACCCAGTCGGCCTTTTCGCGCGGATGGTGGGCGTCCAGCCAGTCGGCGAAACCGCCGAAGTCGGCGCGAATCCTTTTCAGGGTCGCGGCATTGCCGATCGCCGCGTCGACCTTCAGGCGGTTGCGGATGATGCCGGCGTCGGCCAGCAGCCGCGCCCGTTCCGCCTCGCCGTAATCGGCGACCTTGTCGATGTCGAAACCGTCGAACGCGGCGCGAAATCCATCTTGCTTCTTCAAGATCGTGAGCCACGACAAACCGGCCTGGTTGATCTCCAGGATCAGGCGCTCGAACAGCACGGCGTCGTCGCGGGACGGAAAGCCGTACTGAGTGTCGTGATACGCCTTGTGCAGCGGATGGTCCGTCGCCACCGCGCAATAGCTTGCCGCCATGTCCACCGGCCGCGCTCCCCCGGGATCGCCCGGTTACAAGTCCCGCGCCAGATCGCGGAAGGACAGAATATCGGCTTCGATCAAGCCATAGACTACCAGCCAGATCACCGCCGCCGCCACCGACGTCACGGCGAATTTCAGTGCCAGCCGCGGCCTCTCCGGGGCGCTTTCGGCATGCCCCGGCTCCGGATGCTCCGGCGGCTCGGCACCCCACGGCAGCACGGCGAACAGCACCACGAACCAGGTGATGACGTAGACCAGGATGCCGGTGACCGGGCCCATGCGCCTCAGCCCTGCTCGAGCTCGATCAGGCTGCCGTCGAAGTCCTTCGGGTGGAGGAACAGCACCGGCTTGCCGTGCGCCCCGACGGCCGGCCGGCCGTCGCCCAACACCCGCATCCCCTGCGCGATCAGGCGGTCGCGCGCGGCGACGATGTCGGCGACCTCGTAGCACAGATGGTGGACGCCGCCGTCGGGGTGGCGCTTAAGGAACCGGGCGATCGGCGACACCGCGCCCAGCGGCTGCATCAATTCGATCTTGGTGTTCGGCAGGTCGACGAAGACGGTGGTGACGCCGTGCACAGGCTGGTCGACCGGTTCGGACACCGCCGCGCCCAGGGTATCGCGATACCGCGCCGCCGCGGCCGCCAAGTCGGGAACGGCGATGGCGACGTGGTTGAGCCGCCCGATCATCGCGGCCGGACCAGATGAATCTGGGTCATCGGCCGCTTGCCTTGCCGGCCCTTGATGGCGCGGCGCGCGGCGATCCGGGCAGTCTCGCGAACGGTGTCGTCGTCGCGCCGGCTCAGGGTTGGCAGCCGGTCGACCGCGCCGCGCACCGCGTCGGCGACCAGTTTCTGCAGCTCCGACAGCTCGTCGACGTCCTCGAGCCCCATCAGCGCGACCTGAGGATCGACGGCGACTCTGCCCTGCCCGTCCAGCACGACCGTCGCCATCACCGCGCCGTTGCAGGCCATGCGATGGCGCTCGCGGACTGCCTCGCTGGACAGCCGGATCAGCCGCGTGCCGTCAAGCGCCAGGCGGCCCGCCACCACCCGGTCGACGATCTCGGCGCGGCCCGGCGCCAGGCGGATCAGCGCGCCGTTCTCGGGCACCAGCGCCTGGGGCACCTGGCAATCACGCGCCAGCCGGGCGTGTTCCAACAGGTGCATGGTCTCGCCATGGACCGGGATCGCGACCGTCGGCCGCAGCCACTGATACATCTCGACCAGCTCGTCGCGCGCCGGGTGGCCGGAGACGTGGATCGGCGCGTCGCCGGGCGCGTCGTCCGGCGAGACGACGGTGACTCCCTGCCCGACCAGAAAGTTGCGGACCCGGTTGATCGGCTTCTCGTTGCCGGGTATCGCGCGCGCCGAGTAGATGACGGTATCGCCGGCCTCCAGCACAATGTTGGGGTGGTCGTCGCGGGCGATCCGGGTCAGCGCGGAGCGTGGCTCACCCTGGCTGCCGGTGCACACCAGCACCACTTTGTCGGGCGGCAGGAACCCGGCGTCGTGTTCGGTGACGAACGGCTCCGGCGGATCGAGGTAGCCGGTCGACGTCGCCGCCTGATGGATCCGCCACAGCGAGCGCCCGATCAGCGCGCAATGGCGGCCGTTGGCGTGCGCCGCTTCGGCGATGCTTTGCAGCCGCGCCACGTTGGTGGAAAAGCAGGTCACCGCGACGCGGCCCGGCTGGCGGCCGATCAGCTCGGTCAGGGCGGCGCGCACCGCCGCCTCGGAGCCCGACCTGCCCGGCTCCAGTACGTTGGTACTGTCGCACACCAGCGCCAGTACGCCGGCGTCGCCGGCCTGCCGCAGCCGGGCCTCGTCGGCGATCCTGCCGAGCAGCGGCTCCGGGTCGAGCTTCCAGTCGCCGGTATGGACCACGGCGCCGTACCGCGTGCGGATCACCAAGGCATTCGGCTCGGGGATCGAATGGGTGACGGTGACGAACTCGACGGAAAACGGCCCCACGGCGACCGTGCCCGACAGCGGCACCTCGATGATCTCCACCTCGTCGGCGAAATCGCACTCTTGCAGCTTCAGGCGCAGAAATGCGGCGGCGAAGGGGGTCGCGTAGATCGGACATCGCAGCCGCGGCCAGAGATACTGGATGGCACCGAAATGGTCCTCGTGGGCGTGAGTCAGGATCAGTCCGGCCAGATCCGCCCGCCGTTCCTCGATGAATTCCGGATCGGGCATGACGATGTCGATGCCCGGGGTGGAGTCGTCGCCGAAGGCGATGCCCAGGTCGACCATCAGCCATTTGCCGTCGAGCCCGTAGAGATAGAGATTCATCCCGATCTCGTCGGTCCCGCCCAACGGCAGGAAATAGAGGGCGCCGTCGTCCAGCGCCCGCGGCGCCCCGTCGCCATCGGTCATGTTTGTCGGTTTCGCTCGAAGATGTGCAGCAGGCCACGCATGGTCAAATCGCCGTCAGTCTGTTCGATCATATTGGTGGCCTCGCTGAAAAGACCAGCCAGCCCGCCGGTGCCAATCACCCTCATCTCGGCTCCGTATTCGGATTTGATGCGCGTGACCAGGCCCTCGATCAGACCGATATAGCCCCAGAAGATTCCCGACTGCATGGCGCCGATTGTGCCGTTGCCGATCACCCGCTCGGGCCGCGCAACCTCGACCTTGGGCAGCTTTGCCGCCGCCTTGTGCAACGCGTCGATCGACTGATGGATGCCTGGCGCTATGACGCCGCCACAGAAGTTGCCGTCGGCATCCACGATGTCGAAACTCGTGGCGGTGCCGAAGTCAACCACGATCAGTGGCGGATCATAGGTAGCGCCGGCGGCGACCGTGTTGACCAGGCGATCGGCGCCGACGTCCTCGGGGTTGTCCAGCAGCACCTTTACACCCAGATCGACGCCGTGGGCGCCAACCTCCATCGGCGTGCAATCGAAATGGTGTCGGCACAGCCGGACCAGATGGAACGTGACGGTGGGAACGACGCTGGCCAGAATGGCGTCGGTGATGTCCGACTTGCCGAGGTTGACCATGGCCATCAGCTGGATCAGCCAGACCGCATATTCGTCCGACGTCCGGCGCTGATCGGTGGCGACGCGCCAGATTCCGCGCTGCGCCTCGCCGTCATAGACGGCGAACACGACATTGGTGTTGCCGGCGTCGATGGCGAGCAGCATCAGCCGTCCCCGAAGAAAACGTCGCCGGCGGTAATCCGCCGGCGGCCGCCGCCGGCGAGTCCCAGCAGCATCGCCCCGTCGGCATCCAGGTCCTCGAACCGGCCCGACACCGTCTCGCGATCGAGCCGGACTGTGACCGGGCCGCCCAGCCCGCCGGCTTTGGCCCGCCACGCCACCCCGACCGGCTGGAAGCCGTCCCGCAGCCAGCGGCGGTGCCAATGGTCGAGCGCCGCCGCGAAGGCCCCCAGCAGCACCAACGGCGCGACGTCCGGCGCGCCCTCGGCGGCGAGCGAGGTGGCGGGGTAGTCTGTGTCGCACGGATGGCTGGCGATGTTCACGCCGGTCCCGACTACCACCCAGTCGACCGCGCCGTCCGACGCCAACGCCGACTCCAGCAGGATGCCCGCGACCTTGCGATCGCGCACCAGCACGTCGTTGGGCCATTTCAGCCGGATCGGCGGGGCGTCGGGGACGCAGCCGGCGATCGCCTCGGCCAGCGCCAGCGCGACGGCAAATGCGATCTGGCCGGCCGCCGCCGGCGAGCAGGCAGGCCGCAGCACGGTCGAGCAGTACAGGTTGCCGGGCGGCGACTCCCAGCGGCGGCCGCGCCGCGCCTTGCCGGCGGCCTGACGGCGCGCCCGCACCACCGTGCCGTGCGCCGCGCCGTCCAGCGCCAGCGCCTTGGCCTCGTCGTTGGTGCTGCCGACGGTATCAAGGTCGACCAGCGTCCACCCCACGGGCAGCGAAGCCTTCGCCGCCGGCGCGCGCGTCGTGAATTGCCTGGTCATCGCCGGCGTCCGGTCAGCCCCCGAACAGGGCGGCGGCCGCGGTGCCCGCGGCCTCGACGATCGGCGCCGGGAACAGGAAGAAGAAGGCCGTGAACAGCCCGGTCGCCAGCAGCACCGTCGTCATGTCGCCGCCGATCGGGTGGTCGAACGCCTCCGAGGGTTCGTCGAAATACATCAGCTTGACGATGCGGACGTAATAGAACGCCGACACAACGCTGGTCACCACGCCAATCACCGCCAGCGTGTAGAGTTGCGCATCGATCGCCGCCAGGAACACGTAAAGCTTGCCGAAGAAGCCGGCGAGCGGCGGGACCCCGGCCATCGAGAACATGAACACCGCCATCGCCAGCGCCATCATCGGATGGGTCTTGCTGAGCCCCGACAGGTCGGTGATGCCCTCGACCATGCGGCCGTTGATCCGCATGCACAGGATGCAGGCGAAGCAACCGACATTCATGGCGAGATAGATCGCCATGTAGACCAGCACGCCGCGCACGCCCTCGGGCGTTCCGGCGGCGAGGCCGACCAGCGCGTAGCCGATATGGCCGATCGATGAATAGGCCATCAGCCGCTTTATGTTGGATTGGTTGATGGCGGCGAACCCGCCCAGCGCCATCGACAGTATCGACGTGGCGATGATGATCTGCTGCCACTGCGCCACCAGGTCGCCGAACGGCCCGACCATGACGCGCACGAACAGCGAGATCGCGGCGATCTTCGGCGCCACCGCGAAGAACGCGGTCACCGGCGTCGGCGCGCCCTCGTAGACGTCCGGCGTCCACATGTGGAACGGCACCGCCGAGACCTTGAACGCCAGCCCCGCGGCGATGAAGACGATGCCGATGACCACGCCGATCGAGGGTCCCTCGCCGGCCGCGAACACCTCCGCCAGCTGGTCGAAATTGGTCGACCCGGCGAACCCGTAGACCATCGACGCGCCGTACAGCAGCATGCCGGTCGACAGCGCGCCCAGCACGAAATATTTTAGCCCCGCCTCGGACGAGCGCACCGAGTCGCGGCGTATGGCGGCGACTACATACAGCGATAGGCTCTGCAACTCCAGACCGAGGTAGAGCGAGATCAGGTCGTTGGCACTGATCATCATCATCATGCCCAGCGTGGCGAAGACGAACAGCACCGGGTATTCGAACCGCGCCATCTGCTCGCGCTGGATGAAGCCCTGGCTCATGATGATCGCCAGCGCCGATCCCAGCAGCACCAGCAGCTTGGCGAAGGTGGCGAAGCCGTCGGTGACGAACAGGCCGTTGAAGGTCACCGCGGCGCCGTCGGCGACCATCAGCACCAGGGCGGCGGCGACGGCGAAGCACAGCACCGCCAGGTACGACACCATGGCGGTCGACCGCTCGCCGCGAAACACGCCGATCATCAGCAGCGCCATGCCGGCGCAGGCCAGGAATATCTCCGGCACCGCCGGCTGCAGGTCGGGCAGCACGCCTGGCATGAGCTTTGTCTCTCCCTACCGCCCGGCCACCGCCAACGCGTCGGCGCGGTCCAGCGCCAGCTGGTAGTTGTCGATCAGGTTGGCGACCGACGCGTCCATCACGTCGATGATGCTGGTCGGATAGATGCCCATCCAGAAGACGATCAGGATCAGCGGCGCGAACACCGCGACCTCGCGCGGACTCAGGTCCAGCAGCGCCTTCAGGTCCTCCTTGACCAGCTTGCCGAAGACGACCCGCCAATACATCCACAGCATGTAGGCCGCGCCCAGGATCACCCCGGTGGCGGCCAGCGCGGCGACCCAGGTATTGACGAGAAACGCGCCGACCAGGCTGAGGAACTCGCCGACGAAGCCGCTGGTGCCGGGCAGGCCGACCGACGCCAGGGTGAAGATCATCAGCACCACGGCGTATTTCGGCATGTTGTCGACCAGCCCGCCATAGCGGTCGATCTCGCGGGTGTGCAGGCGGTCGTACAGCACGCCGACGCACAGGAACAGCGCCGCCGACACGATGCCGTGGCTGAGCATCTGGAAGATCGAGCCCTGGATGCCCTGGGTGGTCAGTGTGAACATGCCGATCGTCACGAAGCCCATGTGCGCCACCGACGAATAGGCGATCAACTTCTTCATGTCCTCCTGCGCCAGCGCCACCAGCGACGTGTAGATGATCGCCACCACGCTCAGCGTATAGATCAGCGGCGTGAAGAAATCGCTGGCCAGCGGCAGCATCGGGATTGAGAACCGCAGGAAGCCGTAGCCGCCCATCTTCAGCAGCACGCCCGCCAGGATCACCGACCCGGCGGTCGGCGCCTCGACATGGGCGTCGGGCAGCCAGGTGTGCACCGGCCACATCGGCACCTTGACCGCGAACGACGCGAACATGGCGATCCACAGCCAGCGCTGCATGCCGTAGCCGAACTCGGTCTGCAGCAGCGTCGGGATATCGCTGGTGCCAGCCTGCAGATACATCGCCAGCAGCGCCAGCAGCATCAGCACCGATCCCAGCAGGGTGAACAGGAAGAACTTGAAGGCGGCGTAAATCCGCCGGACGCCGCTGCCCCACACCCCGATGATGATGAACATCGGGATCAGCACGCCCTCGAAGAACACGTAGAACAGCACGTAGTCCAGCGCGCAGAACATCCCGACCATCATGGTCTCGAGGATCAGGAACGAAATCATGTATTCCTTCACCCGGACCTTGATGCTGTCCCAACTGGCCAGCACGCAGACCGGCAGCAGCACCGTCGACAGCAGCACGAACATCATCGAGATGCCGTCGACGCCCATATGGTAGGAGATGCTGAGCCCCGGGAACCAGTCGGCCCGCTCGACAAACTGGAACTCCGCCGTGCCGCGCTCGAAGTTGAACCACACGAACAGCGACAACACGAAGGTGAAGACCGAGGCGAACAACGCCATCCAGCGGGAATTGTCGGCGATCACCTCGGCTGAGCCGCCGCGCGCGAAGACGAAGATGAACGCCGCCCCGGCCAGCGGCAGGAAGGTGACGATCGACAGGATCGGCCAGTCCACCACGGCGCCCGTTCCCTAGCCCACGATACTGAACAGGTACCAGGACACCAGCGCCACCACGCCGATCAGCATGGCGAAGGCGTAGTGGTACAGATAGCCGGTCTGCATCCGGCCGGCGCGCCGCGCGATGTCCAGGGTGGCGCGGGCGATGCCGTCGGCCCCGACTCCGTCGATCAGCGCGCCGTCGCCGCCCTTCCAGAAGCCGCGGCCGATGACCAGGCTGGGCCGCACCACGATCGCATCGAACAGCTCGTCGAAATACCACTTGCGGTACCACAGCAGGTGGATCGGCCGGAACAGGGTGGCGAACACGGCCGGCAGCGACGGCCAGAGCACATAGCAGCCGTAAGCGATGGCGATCCCGGCGAAGCCGACGACGACCGGCAGCGCCTTGACCCAGCCGGGGACATCGTGCGCCGCCTCGATGGTGTCGTTTTCGTGCAGCACCAGCAGCGCCTCGCCCCAGAACTCGGTGCGAAGCTCGCCGCCGAACGCGCCGATGGCGACAATGCCCGCCAGCACCGAGCCGGCCGCCAGTACGACCAGCGGTCCGAGCATCACCCACGGCGATTCGTGCACGTGGGCCAGCACCGTGTCGTCGCAGCGCGGCTTGCCGTGGAACGTCATGATGATCAGTCGCCAGCTGTAGAAGGCGGTCAGCAGGGCGGCAATGGAGCCGAGCCAGAACGCGTAGTTGCCGAACCAGCTATGGTCGCCGTACGCCGCCTCCAGGATCAGGTCCTTGGAATAGAAGCCGGCGAAGAACGGGATGCCGGCCAGCGCCAGGCTGCCGATCCACATCAGCGCATAGGTCCACGGGATCAGCCGCCACAGCCCACCCATCTTGCGCATGTCTTGTTCGTCCGACATGGCGTGGATCACCGAGCCGGCGCCGAGGAACAACAGCGCCTTGAAGAACCCGTGCGTCAACAAGTGAAAGATCGCCGCCGAATAGGCCGACACGCCGGCGGCGAAGAACATGTAGCCGAGCTGGCTCATCGTCGAATAGGCGATCACCCGCTTGATGTCGAACTGGGTGACGCCGATCGTCGCCGCGACGAAACAGGTCGTCGCGCCGACGATGGCGACGAAGGCGAGCGCGATCGGCGCGTATTCGAATACCGGCGACAGGCGCGCCACCATGAACACGCCGGCGGTGACCATGGTCGCGGCGTGGATCAGCGCCGACACCGGGGTCGGTCCCTCCATCGCGTCGGGCAGCCAGGTATGCAGGCCGAGCTGTGCCGATTTGCCCATCGCGCCCATGAATAACAGTAGGCAGGCGGTGGTCAACGCGTGCACCTCGTAGCCGAGGAAGTTGAAGGTGACGTCGACCATCTGCGGCGCCATCGCGAAGATCGTGTCGTACTCCACCGAGTCGAAGATCACGTAGATCGCGAAGATGCCCAGCCCGAAGCCGAAATCGCCGACGCGGTTGACGATGAACGCCTTGATCGCCGCGGCGTTGGCCGCCGGCCGGTGATACCAGAAGCCGATCAGCAGATACGACGTCAGGCCGACGCCCTCCCAGCCGAAATACAGCTGCACCAGGTTGTCGGCCGAAATCAGCATCAACATCATGAAGGTGAACAGGCTGAGATAGGCGAAGAACCGTGGCCGGTGGGGGTCGTGCGTCATGTAGCCGATCGAATAGATGTGAACCATGCCCGACACGCCGTTGACGACGATCAGCATCACCGCCGTCAGGGTGTCGAACTTCAGCGACCAGTCGATCACGAACGAGCCGCTGTGGAACCACGTGAACAGCGGCACGACCCGGTTGTTGCCGCCCAGCGCGACGTCGAAGAACAGCCAGATCGAGATCACCAGGGCGACGTTGACGCCGATCACCGTGACCGCCATCGCGCCGCGATCGCCGATCCAGCGGCCAAACATTCCGGCGATTAGAAACCCCAGCAGCGGCAGGAATATCGCGGCGACCTCCATATTCGCTGCCCTCAGCCCTTCATCATGTTGATTTCTTCGACCGCGATGGTGCCGCGATTGCGGGAATAGATGACCACTATGGCCAGCCCGATCGCCGCCTCCGCCGCCGCCACGGTCAACACGAACATGGCGAAGATCTGCCCGACGAAGTCGTTCAGCGTGACGGAAAAGGCGACGAGATTGATGTTGACCGCCAGCAGCATCAGCTCGATCGACATCAGGATGATGATCACGTTCCTCCGGTTGAGAAAGATGCCGAAGATGCCCAGCGTAAACAGGATCGCGGCGACGACCAGATAATGGGCAAGGCCGATTTCCATGGTCACACCCCCTCCCCGCTTTCGACCTTGCGGACCGCCACCACCTCGTCGCGGCGGCGATAGACCTGATCGGCGATGCGCTGCCGGTGGACTCCCTCGCGCCGGCGCAGGGTCAGCACGATCGCGCCGATCATCGCCACCAGCAGCACCAGCCCGGCGGCCTGGAAGAGGTACAGGTAGTCAGTGTAAATCAGCCGGCCCAGCGCCTCGGTGTTGGTCACTGTGTCGGGTGGCGGCACCGGCGCGCGGGCGACGATGTCGGCCTCGGGCGCGGCGACCCAGGCGCCGATCACCAGGACCAGCTCGACCAGCAGGATCACGCCGATCAGCCCGCCGATCGGCAGATATCGCAGGGACCCCTTGCGCAGTTCCGCGACGTTGATGTCGAGCATCATGACGACGAACAGGAACAGCACGGCGACCGCGCCGACATAGACGACGACCAGGATCATCGCCAGGAACTCCGCCCCGATCAGCACGAACAACGCGGCCGCGTTGAAGAAGGTGAGGATCAGGAACAGCACCGAATGCACCGGGTTGCGCGACGAGATCACCATCACGCCGGACGCGACGGCGACCGCCGCGAACAGATAGAACGCCAGCGCCTGAACGATCATGCCAGGGCGCGCCCGGGAATCGGGGCATTGGGGTCAGGCGTCAAGGATCGGGATCCCCGTTGAATTCGGTGTCGGGCGCCCTTTTCCGGCGCCTTCTGGACGTGTCGATGCGCGTGCTCTTTTAGCGGTATGGTGCGTCGGCCGCAATGTTGGCGGCGATCTGCGCCTCCCATCGATCGCCGTTCGCCAGCAGCTTCTCCTTGTTGTAAAAAAGCTCCTCCCGCGTTTCGGTGGCGTACTCGAAATTCGGCCCCTCGACGATGGCATCCACCGGGCACGCCTCCTGGCACATGCCGCAATAGATGCATTTGGTCATGTCGATGTCATACCGGGTGGTCCGCCGGCTGCCGTCGCCGCGCGGCTCGGCCTCGATGGTGATCGCCTGGGCCGGGCAGATCGCCTCGCACAGCTTGCAGGCGATGCACCGCTCCTCGCCGTTGGGATAGCGCCTCAGCGCGTGCTCGCCGCGGAACCGTGGGCTTAGCGGCCCCTTCTCGTACGGGTAGTTCAGCGTCACCGTCGGACGGAACATGTAGCGGAAGGTCAGCCCCAGGCCGGTCAACAGCTCGCGGAGGATAAGGCTCCGCGCGGTACGATCGATGAACGTCATGGCGCTATTCCTTTCAGCTCCGCCGCCCCGGTGTCACGGCACCAGGTCGAAGGCGATCAGGAAGCCGGCGGTGACCACCACCCACAACAGCGAGAACGGAAGGAACACCTTCCAGCCGAGCCGCATCAGCTGGTCGTAACGATAGCGCGGCATCGTCGCCCGCACCCAGATGAAGGCGAACAGGCACACCGCGATCTTCGCGGCGAACCACACCGGTCCCGGGATCCAGGTGAACGGCGCGATGTCGAGCGGCGGCTGCCAGCCGCCGAGGAACAGGATGCTGGTCATCGCGCTCATCAGGAGCATGTTGAGATATTCGCCCAGGAAGAAGAGCGCGAAGGTCATCGCCGAATATTCGACATTGTAGCCGCCGACGATCTCGGACTCGCCCTCCGGCAGGTCGAACGGCGCGCGGTTGGTCTCGGCCAGGGCGGAAATGAAGAAGATCACGAACATCGGCAGCAGCGGCAAGAAGTACCAGTGCCAGAAGCCGCCGGCCTGCGATTCGATGATCGCCGTCAGGTTCAGCGAGCCGGCGCATAGCAGGACGGTGATGATGACGAAGCCGATCGCCACCTCGTACGACACCATCTGCGCCGCCGAGCGCAGCGCGCCCAGGAAGGCGTATTTCGAGTTCGATGCCCAGCCGGCCATGATGATGCCGTAGACACCCAGCGACGAAATCGCGAACAGGTACAGCACGCCGACATTGATGTCGGCCAGCACCACGCCCCGATCGAACGGGATCACCGCCCAGGCAATCAGGCTCAGCAGGAACGTCAGCATCGGCGCGATGACGAACACCACGCGGTTCGCGCCGGCCGGGATGATGGTTTCCTTGGCCAGCAGCTTCAGCCCGTCGGCGAACGGTTGCAGCAACCCGAACGGGCCGACCACCATCGGCCCCTGGCGCAGCTGCATGGCCGCCATCACCTTGCGCTCGGCATAGGTCAGGTAGGCCATGGCCACCAGCACCACGACGATGATCGCGAAGATCTGCAGGGTGACGACGATCGTCGGCCAGGCGAAGTCGCTCCACAGGCTATCCATCGGTGCCTGTCCTTCCCGCTCGGTCGCCGCCCAGGATCTCCTCGACGCATTTCGCCATGGTGACAGAGGCACGGCTGATCGGGTCGGTCATGTAGAAGTTCTCAACCGGCGAGACGAACGGCGCGGCGTCCATCTTGCCGGCGTCGCCGAACGGCGCCCATTCCGCCGGCTCGACCGAGTCGACCGCGCCGAACCGCGGGTAGGCCTCGATCATCCGGCCGCGCAACTGGTGCAGCGCATCGTACGGCAGCGCGGCGCCGACGCGCTCGCTGAACGCGCGCAGGATCTTCCAGTCCTCGCGCGCCTCGCCCGGCGGAAACACCGCCAGCTTGGCGAGCTGCACCCGGCCTTCGGTATT
The DNA here is from genome assembly GCA_036445335.1 of Alphaproteobacteria bacterium. Taxonomy (GTDB): domain Bacteria; phylum Pseudomonadota; class Alphaproteobacteria; order DSM-16000; family Inquilinaceae; genus JAZFQW01. Next base: position 12,415 of record JAZFQW010000424.1, read on the forward strand.
GACGTAGGTGCCGTTCTTCTCGGTATAGGCGGCGCCCGGCAGGACGACGTCGGCGCGGTGGGCGCCGCAGTCGCCGTGGTGGCCCTGGTAGACCACGAAGGCGTCGCCCAAGCGGCCGGTGTCGAACTCGTCCGCGCCCAGCAGCCAGACCAGCTTGACCGCGCCGGTGGACGCGCCGTCCAGGATGCCGGCGACATCGCGCCCGCCTGCGCCGGGCACGAAGCCCAGCTCCAGCCCGCCGACTCGCGCCGCCGCGATGTGCAGGACGTTGAAGCCGTTCCAGCCGTTGCCGACCATCTCACACGACTCGGCGATCTTCCGCGCCGCCGCCAGCACCGCCGCGCCGTCGGGGCGGGTCAGCGTTCCCATGCCGAGGATCAGCATCGGCCGTTCCGCCGCCTTCAGCGTCTTGGCGAAGGCATGGCCGCCGCCGGCGATCTCGTCCAGTGTGTGCGGGCCGGCTCCGAGGAACTCGCTGCGATAGCTCAGATCGACCTGGGGACCGACCACGCCGACGCTCAGCCCGCCCTCCAGCCAGCGCTTGCGGATGCGCGCGTTGACCATCGGCGCCTCCCAGCGCGGGTTCGACCCAATTATCAGGATTGCATCCGCCCGCTCGATGCCGGCGATGCCGGTATTGAACAGATAGCCGGCCCTGACCGCCGGATCGAGCCTGGCACCGTCCTGGCGGCAGTCCAGGCTGGTCACCCCCAGCCCGCTCATCAAGTCCTTCAACGCCAGCATCGACTCGGCGTCGCACAGGTCGCCGGCGATCGCCGCCATTTCGCCGCCCTTGAGCCCGGTCATGCGCGTGGCGATCGCCGCGAACGCCTCGTCCCAGCTGGCCGGCCGCAGCTTGCCGTCGCGGCGCACGTAGGGCCGGTCGAGGCGCTGACGCCGCAGTCCGTCGCAGGCGAAGCGCGTTTTGTCTCCGATCCACTCCTCGTTGACGTCCTCGTGCAACCGCGGCAGCACGCGCATCACCTCGCCGCCGCGCGCGTCGACCCGGATGTTGCTGCCGACGGCGTCCAGCGCGTCGATCGACTCGGTCTTCTTCAGCTCCCATGGCCGGGCGTTGAAGGCATAAGGCTTGGACGTCAGCGCCCCCACCGGACAAATGTCGATCAGGTTGCCCGACAACTCGGTGCTGATCGCCGTCTGGATATAGGTACCGACCTCCATATGCTCGCTGCGCCCGGTCGCGCCGAGCTCGGGCGCGCCGGCGATTTCGTCGGCGAAGCGGATGCAGCGGGTGCAATGGATGCAGCGGGTCATGAACGTCTTGATCAGCGGGCCCAAATCCTTGTCCTTGACCGCCCGCTTGTTCTCCCCGAAGCGGCCGCGGTCGAAGCCGTAGACCATCGCCTGGTCCTGCAGGTCGCACTCGCCGCCCTGATCGCAGATCGGGCAGTCCAGCGGGTGGTTGATCAGCAGGAACTCCATCACCCCCTTGCGCGCCCGTCGCACCACTTCGGTGTTCGTGCGGATCAACATGCCGTCGCCGCACGGCATGGCACAGGATGCGATCGGCTTGGGCGAGCGCTCCATCTCCACCAGGCACATTCGGCAGTTGGCCGGCACCGACAGCCGTTCGTGGTAGCAGAACCGCGGGATCTCGATGCCGAGCTGTTCGCAAGCCTGCAGCACCGACGTGCCCGGCTCCACCTCGATCTCGATCCCGTCGATCGTCAACTTAGGCATCGGCGGTTCCCATCGTTGTCGACCCGTGCGCGCGGCATGCCGTCGCTACTCCGCCGCGTTCTTGTGGGCGGCGTCGCGGTAGTCGCGGATGCGCTGTACCATGACCGGGCGGAAATGCCGGATCAACCCCTGCACCGGCCACGCCGAGGCGTCGCCGTGGGCGCAGATCGTGTGGCCCTCGATCTCCTTGGTGACTTCCAGAAGCAGGTCGATCTCGTCGACCCGGGCGTTGCCCCTGACCATGCGCTGCATCACCCGCCACAGCCAGCCGGTGCCCTCGCGGCACGGCGTGCACTGGCCGCAGCTCTCGTGCATGTAGAAATGCGATAGCCGGGCGATGGCGTAGATCACGTCGGTCGACTTGTCCATCACGATGACCCCGGCCGTGCCCAGCGCCGACTGCACCTCGCGCAGGCCGTCGAAGTCCATCAGCACGGTCTCGCAGACATCCTTCGGGATGACCGGCGTCGACGAGCCGCCCGGAATGACCGCCAGCAGGTTGTCCCAACCGCCGCGCACGCCGCCGGCGTGCCTTTCGATCAGCTCCTTCAGCGGAATGCCGAGCTCCTCCTCCACATTGCACGGCTGCTCGACGTGGCCGGAGATGCAGAACAGCTTGGTTCCGGCGTTCTTCGGCCGGCCCAGTCCGGCGAACCAGTCGCCGCCGCGGCGCAGGATTTCCGGCACGACGGCGATCGTCTCGACATTGTTGACCGTCGTCGGGCAGCCATAGAGGCCGGCGCCGGCGGGAAATGGCGGCTTGTTGCGCGGCAGGCCCTTCTTGCCCTCCAGGCTTTCCAGCAGCGCGGTCTCCTCGCCGCAGATATAGGCGCCGGCGCCGCGGTGCAGGTAGAGGTCGAAGTCCCAACCCGAATCCGCCGCGTTCTTGCCCAGTAGACCGGCGTCGTAGGCCTCGTCGATAGCCAGCTGGATGTTCGACGCCTCGTTGTAGAATTCGCCGCGAATGTAGATGTAGCAGGCGTGAGCGCCCATCGCGAACGACGACACCAGCGCGCCTTCGAGCAACCGGTGCGGATCGAACCGCATGATGTCGCGGTCCTTGCAGGTGCCCGGCTCGGATTCGTCGGCGTTGATGACCAGATAGCTCGGCCGGCCGTCGCGCGACTCCTTGGGCATGAACGACCATTTCAACCCGGTCGGAAAACCAGCGCCGCCGCGGCCGCGCAGCCCCGAGATCTTGACCTCCTCGACGATCTGCTCGCGACCGAGCGCGACCAGCGCCCTGGTGTCGTCCCAGATGCCGCGCTTGCGGGCCGACGCCAAGTCCCAGCCTTGCCAGCCGTAGAGATTGGTGAATATGCGGTCCTGATCGCGCAGCATGCCTAGTCTCCGGGGTCAGCGGCCGCCGCGCCGCCGGATTTCGGTTGCAGGTCGCGCAGGCTGGTCGGGCCGGCCTGGGCCTGGCCGCCCGGGCGGCCGGTCTGCGACCCGATGTCCGGCTTGACGCCTTGTCTCAGCGCATCGATCACCACGCAGGTCCGATCGTAGTCGAGATCCTCGTAATAATCGTCGTTGATCTGGACCATCGGCGCATTAACGCAGGCGCCCAGGCATTCCACCTCGACCACGGTGACGTCGTCGGAGCTTTCGCCCGGGCCGAGACCGGTCCGGTGCTTGATCGCCCGTAGCACGTCATCGGAGCCGCACAGCCAGCACGGTGTCGTGGTGCACACCTGGACCAAGAGCCGGCCCACCGGCGCCACGTTGAACATCGTATAGAAGCTGGCCACCTCGTACGCCCGGATGCGCGGCATCTGCAACAGATCGGCGACGTGGTCCATCGCCGCCCGCGGCAACCAGTTGTCGTGCTGGCGCTGCGCGATGTCGAGCAGCGGGATCACCGCACTCTGTTGCCGCCCGTCCGGGTATTTCGCGATGATCGCCGTGGCCCGCTCTAGATTCTCCGGTGTGAACTCGAACCGGTCCGGCTGTTGGCCGTCGGGTGCCGGCGTACCGAAACTCATCGATCTATTTCCCCGAAGACGATGTCCATGGATCCGATGATCGCCACCGTGTCCGCCAGCATGTGGCCGCGGCTCATGAAGTCGAGGCCCTGCAGATGGGCAAATCCCGGTGCGCGGATGCGGCAGCGATAGGGCCTGTTGGTGCCGTCGGCCACCAGATACACCGCGAACTCGCCTTTCGGCGCCTCGACCGCGGCGTAGACCTCGCCCTCGGGCACGCGATAGCCCTCGGTGTACAGCTTGAAATGATGGATCAGCGCCTCCATCGACCGCTTCATGTCGTCGCGCGGCGGCGGCGCGATCTTGCGGTCGGTGGCCTTGACCGGTCCGTCCTTGGGCATCTCCTGGAGGCATTGCCGGATGATCCGGCAGGACTGGCCCATTTCCTCGATCCGCACCAGATAGCGTGCGTAGCAGTCGCCGGTCAGGCCGACCGGCACGTCGAAGTCGACCCGGTCGTAGACATCGTAGGGCTGCGCCTTGCGCAGGTCCCAGGCGACGTTCGACGCCCGCAGCATCGGCCCGGTGAAGCCCCAGGCCATCGCCTCCTCGGCGCTGACGACGCCGATGTCGACCGTGCGCTGGCGGAACACCCGGTTCTCGCTCAACAGCCCTTCGAGGTCGGCGACGAACCGTGGAAAACGCTCGGTGTACTCCCAGATGTCGTCGGCCAGCCCCGCCGGCATGTCCTGATGCACGCCGCCCGGCCGGAAATAGGCGGCATGGAGCCGCGCGCCGGACACCCGCTCGTAGAATTCCATCAACAGCTCGCGTTCCTCGAACCCCCACAGCGACGGCGTGATGGCGCCGACGTCGAGCGCGTAGGTCGTGAGGCTGAGGATGTGGTTCAGAATGCGCGAGATCTCGCTGAACAGGACGCGGATATACTGCCCGCGCTGCGGGACCTGGAGGCCGAGAAGCCGCTCGGTGGCAAGTGCGAA
>JAZFQW010000425.1:0-18523 GCA_036445335.1 Alphaproteobacteria bacterium
CCCACCGCCCATGCCGACCGACCCTGACCGCGTCCGCCATCCGGAAAAGCGCAACCGGCCGGACAATCCGATCCGACGCAAGCCCGCGTGGATACGCGTTAAGGCGCCGGTCAGTAAGGAATATCACGAAACCCGCCAGCTCATGCGCCGGCTGCGGCTCAACACGGTGTGCGAGGAGGCGGCATGCCCGAACATCGGCGAGTGCTGGGCCAAGGGCCACGCCACCGTCATGATCCTGGGCAGCGTGTGCACCCGCGCGTGCGCGTTCTGCAACATCGCGACCGGCCGCCCCGACCGGCTCGACCCGCACGAGCCGGACCACGTCGCCGACGCCTGCGCGGCGCTGAGGCTCAGCCACATCGTCGTGACCTCGGTCGACCGCGACGACCTCGACGATGGCGGGGCGCGGCATTTCGCCAATGTCATCCGGGCCATCCGACGCCGCGCGCCGGCGACCACCATCGAGGTGCTGACGCCGGATTTCAAGGACAAGCCGGGCGCAGTAGAGATCGTCGTCGAGGCCAGGCCGGACGTCTTCAACCACAATCTGGAGACCGTACCGCGGCTCTATCCAACGATCCGACCCGGCGCGCGCTACTTCACCTCGCTCAACTTGCTGAGCCGGGTGAAGGCGCTCGACCCGACGATGTTCACCAAGTCGGGGCTGATGGTTGGGCTGGGCGAAACGGCCGAGGAGTTCTACCAGGTGATGGACGACATGCGCGCGGCGGAGGTCGACTTCCTGACCGTCGGCCAGTACCTGCAGCCGACGCCCAAGCACGCCGCGGTCGACCGCTTCGTGCCGCCGGACGAGTTCCGCGCCTACGAGAGGATCGCCCGCGGCAAGGGGTTCCTGATGGTGTCGGCGTCGCCGCTGACCCGCTCGTCCTACCACGCCGGCGACGATTTCGAGCGCTTACGGGCCGCGCGCGAGGCCAAGCTGGCCGGGCTCGACTCGATGTCTCTGGTCGACCTGGCGGCGCCCGCGCCGGCCGGGTAGCGCGGCAGGGCCGCGGCGCCGCCGATGCCGACCCACGCCGAAAAGCGCATTCTTCCACACAGCCCCGAGCAGATGTTCGATCTGGTCGCGGACGTCGAGCGGTACCCCGAGTTCCTGCCGTGGTGCCTGGCGTCGCGGATCCGCCGCCGCGACGGCGCGGTGATCACCGCGGATCTGGTGATCGGTTTTCGCATGGTGCGCGAGCGCTTCGCCAGCCGGGTGACGCTGGCGTGGCCGCGGCGGATCGACGTGGAATACACCGAGGGGCCGCTCAAGTACCTCAGCAACCACTGGATCTTCGAGCCCCACCCCGACGGCTGTCTGATCGATTTCTACGTCGATTTCGAGTTCCGTTCGCGGGTGCTGCAAAGGCTCATCGGCGTGCTGTTCAACGAGGCGGTGCGCCGCATGGTCGGCGCCTTCGAGGCGCGCGCCGACGACCTGTACGGCACCAAGCCCGACGCCGGAACCGCAGCCTCGCGGCCGGCCGACGCCTGACCGATCGATCGGTCGGACCGACCATCGGACCGCCCCGTCAGCGGACCCAGAACGGCTTGTCCGCCTCTAGCGCCGCATCGGCATGGGCCTGGCCGATGTCGCGCAGCAGGCGGTCGTCCAGGCGCGCCAGCGCCCGACGCTGGCGCCGCCGATCGCTCCACATGATCAACGTCCAGCCGGCGCACTGCGCCAGATCGACAAACCCGGCTACGCCGATCGGCCCGCTTGCGGTCGTGCCTCTAGTGCCTGAGAAAATCTGCTGTTCGGAATGAGTCATTGTCATCCACCATCGACGGCCTGGCCGCAATGGCTCCCTTGCATTGACGATGGACTCACGGATTAGGGCAACATGGGGCTTGCCGACAAACCATCAAATCTCTACGCTGCATGAGAAATACTCATGAAGGAGCCGGTATGGCCCGGTGGTTGCCGTCGCTGAACGCGCTGCGCGCCTTCGAGGCCGCGGCTCGCCATCTCAGCTTCACGAAGGCGGCGGACGAGCTGAACGTCACCCAGGGCGCGGTCAGCCACCAGGTCAAGGGTCTGGAGGCGCAGCTGGGCATGACACTGTTCCACCGGCGCCACCAGCATCTGGTCCTGACCGACGCCGGCCAGACGTGCCTGCCGTTCGTGCGCGAGGCATTCGACGGCCTGGCCGCCGGGTTCGAGCAGCTGCGCGCGCGCGACCGGTCGGGCGTGCTGACGGTCAGCGTGTCGCCAAACTTCGCGGCGAAGTGGCTGGTCGGCCGGCTCGGCCGGTTCACCGCTCAGCACCCGGACGTCGACCTCAGGATCGGCGCGACGCTGCACCATATCGACTTCGCCCGCGAGGACGTCGACATGGCGGTGCGCCACGGCGATGGGCACTGGCCCGGCCTGCACGTCGAGCGCCTCACGGCGGAGCGGAAGTTCGCGGTATGCAGCCCGCGGCTGCTGCAAGAGTCGCATCCTCTGGACCGTGTGAGCGACCTGGTCCACCACACCCTGCTGCATCTCGGCGACCGGACGGATTGGTTGAAATGGCTGGACGCCGCCGGAGTCGATGGCTTGGACCAGTCGAAAGGGGCGGTGTTCGACCAGGCCAGCCTGGTGATCGACGCGGCCGTGGACGGGCAGGGTGTCGCGCTGGTGCGCAGCGCCCTGGCGGCGACCGACCTGGTGGCCGGCCGCCTAGTCCGCCCGTTCGACCTGGGGCTGTCGCTCGGCTACGCCTACTACATCGTGTGCCCGCGGCCGACCGCCCAGCGGCCGAAAATCCGGCGGTTTCGCGCCTGGCTGCTGGCCGAGGCAGCGCACGACGCGGAGCGGCTGAAGGCACTGGACATTTTCCCGGACAGGGCCGGACAACGGCAGACGGACGAAGATCCAAGCGGCTAAAACCACACGCGCGCTTCGATCGCGTCGAGGCGGTCGCGTGGCCTGAGCAGGGTAGAGTCCTCGGCGACCCGCCAGGCGGCGAGGCAGGCGATCATCGCATCCAGCGCGTCGCCGCCGGAGTCGGCCCGCGCAGTGTCGGCGTGATTTTCGCCGCAGACCAGCCCTTCGGCCAGAAGCCGCACCAGGATCTTTATCCGCGCCGCAGTCGGGGCCGCGCCGATGCCCTTGTAGCCGCCGTAGCAGCCGAGGCGCTTCAGGGTCGAGGCGGGACAGATCTCGGCCAGCACGGTCGACGCGCCCGGCGGCCGGTGCATCGGCGCGATGGCGACGCGTCCGGCCCGCACCAGCGGTGCCAGCACCGCGGCGATGCCCCAGTAGGTCTGGCGATAGAGTCGCAGATTGTACGCGGCGAACGGGGTCAGCGCCTCGCGGTCGGTGCGCCGGCGCCATTCGCGCCCGCCGGCGCGCCGGCGGCAGGCGTCACGGAACGCGTCAGGATCCGGGTAGCGTCGGTCGAAACCGAGCGCGAACGCCGGCCAGTCGGCCTCGTCGATCAGCGGCGCCGGCAGGCTGAACGGAAAATCGAGGCCGACCAGCGCCCGGTCCTGCGACCCCAGGAAGCGGCGCAGCGCGGTCAGCGCGGTCTCCAGCCGCCGACCGCCGCCGGGCAGGTCTCGGGCCCGGATCAGCTCGGCGACCGCCAGCCGGCTGTCGCGCGGCGTCGCCATGGCGATCCAGATCCGGTCACCGGCATCCTTGGCGGCGCTGAAATCGACGCCGAGGAAACGGTCGAACCGGCCGGTCACGCCGGATCGGCGTCGGCCAGCGCGGCCAACAGGGCGAGGGCACGGTCGACCGATGCACGCCGGATCGCCGCGCGGTCGCCGGCGAACCGGCAGCGGTCGACGCCGGGCGCCGCGCCGCGCCGGGCGGCGGCGACGTAGACCAGCCCGACTGGCTTGTCCGGCGTGGCGCCGCCGGGTCCGGCGATGCCGGTGACCGCGACCGCCAGGTCGGCCTCCGAATGGGCGAGCGCCCCCGTCGCCATCGCCGCGGCGACCTCGGCGCTGACCGCGCCGTGGGCCTCGATCAGCGTCGCCGGCACGCCCAGCATGGCGGTCTTCGCGGCGTTCGAATAGCTGACGAAGCCGCGGTCGACCACGTCCGACGACCCGGCGACCTCGGTCAGGCAGGCGGCGACCAGCCCGCCGGTGCAGCTCTCCGCAGTCGCCAGTTGCAGACCGCGATCGCGGCAGGCGGCCAGCAGGGCGGCCGCCCGCTCGATCAGGGCGTCGTCGGCAACCACGGTCCGTAGCCGAGCCAGCGGCTCAGCAGCCACAGCGCCACCGCGGCGTAGATGCCGGCGAAGATGTCGTCCAGCATCACGCCGAGGCCGCCCGCGACGCGCTTGTCGGCCCACGACGCCGGCCACGGCTTGACGATATCGGCGACCCGGAACAGCAGGAAACCGATGACGTAGTAGCGCAGATCGAGGGCCACCGGCAGCAGCGCGACCCACTGGCCAGCCACCTCGTCGATGACGATGGCGCTGGAGTCCTTCTCGCCGGACCGGCCGACATGGTCGGCCGCCCATACGCCAACGGCGAAGGCGAGCGCGGCACCGAACGCCAGCGCGACGGCGCCGCCGGCCCAGACAATGGCGGCGGCGAAGGGCAGGGCGGCCAGCGAGCCCCAGGTGCCGGACGCGAAGCGCAGCAGCCCGACCCCGAACCATGTTGCCAACAGCGTCGCCGGGTGGCGAAAGGCGACGCCGTCGGGCAAGGGGCGGAGCAGATGCATCGCCACGCTCACCGCGAGTCGGATATCGGCGCGGTCGTGGGCGTCGATGGCAGGCGGATCGTCGCCGTCGCCTGCGCCGCGATCCCCTCGCCGCGGCCGATGAAGCCCAGCCCTTCGGTGGTCGTCGCCTTGACGCTGACGGTGGCGGCGTCGCCCGCCGGGCCGAGCAACTCCGCGACGCGGGCGACCATCGCCGCCCGGTGACTGCCGATCCTCGGCCGCTCGCAGATCAGGGTCACGTCCACATGGCCGATCCGCCCGTTCCGCACCGCCACTAGATCCGCGGCGTGGCGCAGAAACCGGCCGGAGTCGGCGTCGCGCCAGCGCGGGTCGCCGGGCGGGAAGTGCCGGCCGATATCGCCGTCGCCCAGCGCGCCGAGCACCGCGTCGGTCAGCGCGTGGAGCCCGACATCGGCGTCGGAATGGCCTTGCAGCCCGTGCGAATGCGGAACGGCGACCCCGCACAGCATGACGTGGTTGCCGGCGCCGAACCGGTGAACGTCGTAGCCGTTGCCGACGCGGATGTCGGCTTGCCCGGCCGCCAGCAATCGCTCCGCGCGGCGCAGATCCTCCTCGGTGGTGACCTTGAGGTTGTCGACGTGCCCCGGCACCAGTTGCACCGGCAGGCCGGCCCGCTCGGCGACGGCGGCGTCGTCGGTGGCGGTCGCGCCGGCGCCGCGGTGGGCGGTCAGGATCGCCTGGAAATCGAAGCCCTGGGGCGTCTGGGCGCGCCACAGGCCAGTGCGGTCGACGGTGCCCAGGCTGACGCCGTCGGCCGCCCGCTTCAGCGTATCGGCCACCGGAATTGCGGCGATCGCAGCGGGACCGCGGTCGAGCGCCGCGCACACCCGCGCGATGGTCGCCGCGTCGGTCAGCGGCCGCACTCCGTCCTGGATCAGCACCCGCGCCGGCGGCTCGGCGGCCAATGTCTCCAACCCGAGGCGCACCGACTCCTGGCGGTCGGACCCGCCGTCGACCGGCGCCCCGACCGGCAGGCCGGCCAGCGCCGCGTCGCACAGCGCCCGGTGCGCCGGGTCGATGACGACGCACACCCGTCCGACTGCCTCGTGGCCGAGGAAGGCCTCCACCGTGTGGCGCAGGATCGGCCGGCCGGCCAGATGGCGGTACTGCTTCGGCACGTCGCCGCCGAAACGCTCGCCGCGGCCGGCCGCGACGATCAACGCGGCGCAATCCTGTGCGGTCATGGGCAACTCATGGGCTTTCGCGCGACGCAGGCCGTGGCCAGTATGAGTAATGCAAGCTAGCGGTTCGCCGGTTAACCGCCAACCCTGGAACGGCGGGCGATCGCGGGATCGGACCTACCGGACATCACCGCGATTGCGCTTGAAAATCGCTGCGCCCATGGATAAGTTGCACAAAAGTTTTGCAATAAGCGAGAGTGCCTAATATATGGGCATAATAATAGGGCCGATCGAGCTGCCGGATCCAGTGATCCTGGCACCGATGTCGGGCGTCACCGACCGGCCGTTTCGTCGATTGGTCAAACGACTTGGCGCCGGTCTGGTGGTCTCGGAGATGATCGCCAGCCAGGAGATGATCCGCGCGGCGCGGCAGTCGCTCAGGATGTCGACCGACTGTGCCGAGGAATATCCGATGGCGGTTCAGCTCGCCGGGCACGATCCGGTGGCGATGGCGGACGCGGCGCGGCTCAACGTCGATCGCGGCGCGGCGATCATCGACATCAATTTCGGCTGCCCGGTCAAGAAGGTGGTCAACAGGCTCGCCGGCGCGGCGTTGATGCGCGACGAGGCTCTGGCGGGTCGCATTCTGTCCGCCACGGTGCGGGCGGTCGACGTGCCGGTCACACTGAAGATGCGCATCGGCTGGGACGATGCCAGCCGGAACGCGCCGCAACTGGCGCGGATCGCCGAGGACTGCGGCATCGGGATGATCACCGTGCACGGCCGGACGCGCTGCCAGCTCTACACCGGGGTGGCGGATTGGCGGTTCATCCGCCGGGTCAAGGAGGCGGTGTCGGTGCCGGTGATCGCCAACGGCGACATCGCCAGCCTGGCCGACGTCGACCGCTGCCTCGCGCAAAGTGGCGCCGACGGCGTGATGATCGGCCGCGGGGCACAGGGGCGGCCCTGGTTCATCGCCCAGGTGATCGCGCATCTGCGGTCGCGCCTTCGCGTGCCGGACCCGCCGGCGGACCGGCGCGGCGACATCGTCCTGGGCCACTACGACGCCATGCTGGCGCATTACGGGACCGACACTGGAACGCGGATCGCCCGCAAGCATCTCGGCTGGTACGCCAAGGGACTGCCCGACGCGGCCCGGTTCCGCGCCGCGGTGAACGGCACCCGCGACCCCGGCGAGGTCCGGCGCCTGATCGGCACCAATTTCGCCGAGGCCGCAGACCGGATCGCGGCCTGATGACCGAGATGTCGTCACCGACGGTGGGGCGATCGACGCGGGCGCCGAAAATCGACCCGTTGCAGATCCTCAACGCCCTGCAGGAGCCGGTCCTGGTGCTGGACCGGGACGGTGTGATCCGCTTCGTCAACATCGATGCGCAACGCTTCTTCGAGGCGGGGGAGAATGCGCTGGTCGGCCGTCGGCTGACCGACTGGCTGCCCCACGACAGCCCCCTGTTGGCGCTGGTCCAGCAGGTATTCGCCAAGGGCAGCAGCATGTCGGAATACGGCGTCACCCTGGAGACCCCGCGCATCGGGCACCACTTGGTAACGGTGACTGTGGCGCCGATGGGCGACCTGCCGTCGCTGGCCGTGCTCACCCTGCAGGAGGTGTCGATCGCCCAGCGGATCGACAACCAGCTGACCCACCGCAACGCCGCGCGATCGGTCACGGCGATGTCGGCTATGCTGGCGCACGAGGTGAAGAACCCGTTGTCGGGGATCCGCGGCGCCGCACAGCTGCTGGAGCAGACCGCCGACGAGCAGGACCGCATCCTGACCCGCCTGATCTGCGAGGAGGCCGATCGCATCGTGGCGCTGGTCAACCGCATGGAGGTCTTCGCCGATCGCACTCCGATCGAGCGCGACCCGGTCAATATCCACCAGGTACTGGAACGGGTGCGGCGGGTGGCGGAGAACGGGTTCGCCCGGCATATCCGCTTCGTCGAGCGCTACGACCCGTCGCTGCCGCTGATCCACGGCAACCGCGACCAGCTTGTCCAGGTGTTCCTCAACCTGGTGAAGAACGCCGCCGAGGCGGTTCCCGCCGACAGCGGCGAGATCGTCATGTCGACGCGCTATCAGCATGGCGTCAGGGTCGCCGTTCCGGGCACCGACGGCCGCATGCACCTGCCGCTGGCCATCACCATTCAGGACAATGGCCCCGGCATTCCCGACGATCTGCACGCCCACGTGTTCGATCCGTTCGTCACCACCAAGAAGAGCGGCAGCGGCCTGGGTCTGGCGCTGGTCGCCAAGGTGATCGGCGACCACGGCGGCGTGATCGAGTTCGAGAGCCGGCCCCGGCGCATGGTGTTCAGGACCTGGCTGCCGGTGCATCCCGAATCCGGCGTGACGGCGTCCGCCGGGCGGGAGACTTAATAATGGCGCTGCCGACCATCCTGGTCGCCGACGACGACCGCGGCATCCGCACCGTGCTGAACCAGGCGCTGGTCCGGCTCGGCCACGATGTCCGGACCACGGGCAACGCCGCGACTCTGTGGCGCTGGGTCGAAGACGGCGACGGCGATCTCGTGATCACCGACGTGGTGATGCCCGACGAAAACGGGCTCGACCTGATCCCGCGGATCAAGCGGATCCGGCCGGACCTGCGGATCATCGTGATGAGCGCGCAGAACACCCTGCTGACGGCGGTCAAGGCGACCGAGCGGGGGGCATTCGAGTATCTGCCGAAACCGTTCGACCTCAACGAGCTGCTCGCCGTCGTCGAGCGCGCGCTGACGGCGCCGTCTGCGGCCGCCCGCGAGCCGCGGGGCGCGGACACCGAGGAACAGCTTCCACTGATCGGCCGATCGGCCGCCATGCAAGACATCTACCGGGTAATGGCGCGGCTGATGGCGAACGACCTCACGGTCATGATCACCGGCGAGAGCGGCACCGGCAAGGAGCTTGTGGCGCGCGCGCTGCATGACTACGGCAAGCGGCGCAACGGTCCGTTCGTCGCCATCAACATGGCGGCGATCCCGCGCGAGCTGATCGAGTCGGAGCTGTTCGGCCACGAGAAGGGCGCGTTCACCGGCGCGACGATGCGGTCGAGCGGGCGATTCGAGCAGGCCCAGGGCGGTACGCTGTTCCTCGACGAAATCGGCGACATGCCGATGGAGGCGCAGACCCGCCTGCTGCGGGTGCTGCAGGACGGCGAATACACTACTGTCGGCGGCCGCACGCCGATCAAGGCCGATGTCCGGATCGTCACCGCCACCCATCGCGATCTGCGCAATTCGATCCGCCAGGGCATATTCCGCGAGGATCTGTTCTACCGCTTGGCCGTGGTGCCGATGCGGCTGCCGCCGCTGCGCGAGCGGACTGAGGACATCTCCGACCTGGTCCACCATTTTCTGGCGCGGGCGGCGGCGGAAGGCCTGCCGATCAAGTCGCTCGACGCCGCGGCGATGAATCGGCTGCGTCGGCACCAATGGGCCGGCAACGTGCGCGAATTGGAAAACCTGGTGCGGCGCCTGGCCGCACTTTATTCGCAAGAGCTGATCGGGCTGGACGTGGTGGCGGCGGAACTGGCCGATGCGGTCCCGTCGGCGGGCGCGGAGACCCACCGCAACGAGGGCCTGTCGGCGGCGGTCGAGCGCCATCTGAGCGATTATTTCGCCTCGCACAAGGACGTTCTGCCGGTGGCCGGCCTGTACGACCGGGTCCTGCACGAGGTGGAGCGCCCGCTGATCACGCTGAGCCTGGCGGCGACTCGCGGCAATCAGATCAAGGCGGCGGCGATGCTCGGCCTCAATCGGAACACATTGCGGAAGAAAATCAGGGAATTAGACATCCAGGTCATCCGCGGCCTAAAATAGCGGCGCTGACCGCGTTGTCCGCCCCGGACACCATGTTGGGCGCACTACAGAGCGATCATGACCAGCCAAATCGCGGACATCCCGCCGAACCTGTGGCGCCAGCTCGTGATCTGGTCGGTGCGGCTGGGTCTCGCGAACAAGCTGGCGGTGCTGTTGACCGTGGCGGCCGTGGTGGCCGGGTTCGCGACCTATGCGGCCCTGACCGAAAGCCCGACGCTGGGCGGCAACGCCGACACCGTCAATCTGTTGCTCAACCTGGATCTGGCGATCCTGCTGCTGCTGGGCATGGTGATCGCCCGGCGCATCGTCACGCTGTGGGTCCGCCGCCGCCGCGGCATCGCCGGCTCGCGCCTGCACGTGCGCCTGGTCGCCCTGTTCAGCGTGTTGGCGGTGGCGCCGGCGATCATCCTTGCGGCATTCTCGGCCCTGGTGTTCTACCTGGGTGTGCAGTCGTGGTTCTCCGACCGGGTCAGCACCGCCATCAACGAGTCGCTGTCGGTCGCCCAGGCGTATCTGCGCGAGCACCAGGAAACCCTGCGGGCCGACGCGCTGTCGATGGCCAACGACCTCAACCGCGAGGCGCCGCGCCTGGTCGCCGACAAGAACTTCTTCAATCAGATGGTCTCGACTCAGTCGATCCTGCGCGGCCTGACCGAGGCCCTGGTGTTCGACGGCGGTGGACGAACCCTGGCGCGGTCCAACCTGACCTTCATCCTTCAATTCGAGCAGATGTCCGACGATCTGCTGGAGCAGGCGCGCGATGGCGATGTCGTGCTGTTGACCAACGACAGCGACGACCGGGTACGGGCGCTGATTCGGCTCGACCGCTTCGTCGACACATATCTGCTGATCGGCCGCCTGGTCGAGGCCCAGGTGATCGGCCACATGGTGCGGTCGCAGGGCGCTGTGGCGGAATACCACCTGCTGGAAAGCCGGCGGTCGACGATCCAGATCACCTTCGCCCTGATCTACGTGGTTGTGGCGCTGTTGTTGACGCTGGTCGCGGTGTGGATCGGCCTTGTATTCGCCGACACCATGGTCAGGCCGATCGGGGCGCTGATCGCCGCGGCGGAACGGGTGCGCGCCGGCGACCTCACCGCGCGGGTCGATTCCGGTGCCACCGACGACGAGCTGGGCAGTCTGGCACGGGCGTTCAACCGCATGACCAGCCAGCTGGAAAGCCAGCAACGCGAGCTGATTGAGGCGAACCGTCAGCTCGACTTCCGGCGCCGTTTCACCGAGACCGTGCTGTCGGGCGTCTCCGCCGGCGTGCTGGGCCTCGACGAAAAGGGCCGGATCAACCTGCCGAATCGGTCGGCGACCGAGCTCCTGGGGCTCAGCCTGGACGTTCTGGTCGGCCAGAAGCTGGTCGAGGCGGTACCGGAGATGGCCGACCTGATCACCGCGATCCGGCGGCGGCCGGCGCGGCTGGTTGAGGGACAGGTCATCATCCAGCGCGGCACCGAGCGGCGCACCCTGCTGGTGCGGATCGCGGCGGAACGGCTGCAGGGCGAGGTGCGCGGCTACGTCGTCACCTTCGACGACGTGACCGAGCTGCTGTCGGCGCAGCGCAAGGCGGCCTGGGCCGACGTGGCGCGGCGGATCGCGCACGAGATCAAGAACCCGCTGACCCCGATCCAACTTTCCGCCGAGCGGCTGAAGCGTAAATATCTCAAGCAGATCGACACCGACCCGGAGACATTCGTCACCTGCACCGACACCATCGTGCGCCAGGTCGGCGACATCGGCCGCATGGTGGACGAGTTCTCCGCCTTCGCCCGCATGCCGTCGCCTGTGATGAAGCCCGAGGACATCTTCGAGCTCTGCCAGCAGGCGGTGTTCCTGCAGCGCAACGCCCATGCCGGCATCGAATTCTCGTTGTCCGGTCCGGACAAGCGGCCGCTGGTGCAGTGCGACGCACAGCAGGTCTCGCGGGCGCTAACCAATCTGCTGCAGAACTCACTGGACGCCATCGAGGGCCGCGGCAAAGGGCGCAGGACGCGCCTGCCGCCCGGCAAGGTCTGGGTGTCGCTGACGGTCGACGACCAGTATGCGGTCATCACCGTCGATGACAACGGCAAGGGACTGCCGGCGAAGGACCGCGACCGCTTGACCGAGCCTTATGTCACGACGCACAGCCAGGGCACCGGTTTGGGCCTCGCCATCGTCAAGAAAATCATGGAGGATCACGGAGGACGGCTGGCGCTGGAAGACCAGCCGGGCGGCGGTGCCTCTGTCCGTTTGACCTTCCCGCGGGGCGACGGCGCGGCGATCGCCGGCGAGACGGTGGCCAAGGTCGCCGACCAGAACAAGAAACGCAGCGGCCGACGGATTGAACATGGCGCATGACATTCTGGTCGTCGATGACGAAGACGACATCCGGATGCTGATCCGGGGGATATTGGAGGATGAGGGCTACGAAACACGCGAGGCGGGCGACGCCGACCGGGCGCTGACAGCGCTCGCCGCCCGCCAGCCCGGGCTTCTGATCCTCGACGTTTGGCTGCAGGACAGTCGGCTGGACGGGTTGGAGTTGCTGGCGGAGATGCGCCGCGACTATCCGTCGCTGCCGGTACTGATGATCAGCGGTCACGGCAACATCGAGATGGCGGTCACGGCGATCAAGAACGGCGCCTACGACTTCATCGAAAAGCCGTTCAAGGCCGACCGGCTGTTGCTCATGGTCGATCGGGCGGTCGAGGCCGCGCGGCTGCGTCGCGAAAACGCCGAGCTCAGAATGCGCGCCGGCGGCGAGATCGACTTGATCGGCGGATCGTCGACCCTCGCCCAGTTGCGGCAGCAGATCGGCCGAGTCGCGCCAACCGGAAGCCGCGTCCTGATCACCGGTTCTGCCGGCGTCGGCAAGGAGGTCGTGGCCCGCCAGCTCCACACCCTGTCGCGCCGCGCCGCCGGGCCGTTCGTCGTGCTGAACTGCGCGGCGATGGCGCCGGAACGGCTCGAGGAGGAGCTGTTCGGCACCGAATCCAGCGTGGACGGCGGCGAGGGGCCGCGCAAGGTTGGCACCCTGGAGCAGGCCCACGGCGGCACCATGCTGCTGGACGAGGTGGCCGACATGCCCCTGGCGACCCAGGGAAAGATCGTCCGGATGCTGCAGGAACAAACCTTCACGCGGGTCGGCGGTGCCACCAGGGTCGAGGTCGACGTCCGCGTCATCGCCACGTCGAACCGCGACCTGCCGTCGGAGATCGAGGCCGGCCGGTTCCGCGAGGACCTGTTCTACCGGCTCAACGTCGTGCCGATCCGCATCCCTTCGCTGGCCGAACGGCGCGAGGACATCCCGTTCCTGGTGCTCCACTTCATGGCCAGGGCGGCCGACACTCAGGGCCTGTCGCCACGCGAGATCGGCGACGACGCCATGGCGGCGTTGCAGGCCTATGGCTGGCCGGGCAATGTGCGGCAGCTGCGCAACGTCATCGACTGGTTGCTGATCATGGCGACCGGCGACAGCAGCGTTCCAATCCGCGCCGATATGCTGCCGCCGGAGATCGGCGCCATCACTCCGGCGTCGCTGCGCTGGGACAAGGGCAGCGAGATCATGGGATTGCCGCTGCGTGACGCCCGCGAGGTGTTCGAACGCGAATACCTGCTGGCGCAGGTCACCCGGTTCGGCGGCAACATCAGCCGCACCGCAGAATACGTCGGAATGGAACGATCGGCGCTGCACCGCAAGCTCAAGAGCCTCGGCGTCCACGGCGCCGACCGCAACGCCGAGCGCACCCAGAAGATGGCCGGCGACTAGTGGCGGCGTTCCGACCACGGCGGTCGGCGACCGTCGGTTCGCTCGGCCTCGCCACGCACCGGCGCGCGTCGTCAGGCTCCTAGATGAAGGTCATCGTCTGTGGCGGCGGGCAAGTCGGCGAGAACATCGCCCGATACCTCGCCACCGAGGCCAACAACATCACCGTCATCGACCGGTCGCCGGATCTGATCCGCAAGCTGGCCGACACCCTGGACGTCCAGGCGCTGGTCGGACACGCGTCCAGCCCGCCGGTGCTGCAGCAGGCGGGCGCGGCCGATGCCGACATGATCATCGCGGTGACTCAGTCGGACGAGGTCAACATGGTGGCCTGCCAGGTCGCCCATTCGCTGTTCAGCGTGCCGACCAAGATCGCGCGGATTCGCAATCAATCCTATCTGCACTCGATGTGGGCAGACCTGTTCAGCCACGACAACATGCCGATCGACGTCATCATCTCGCCGGAAATCGAGGTCGCTCGGGCGATCGGACGGCGGCTGGAGGTGCCGGGCGCGTTCGACATGATCCCGCTGTCCGACGGCCTGGTCCGCGTGATCGGCGTGGCCTGCGACGACGACTGCCCGGTCGTCAACACCCCGTTGCGCCAGCTTACTGGGCTGTTTCCCGACCTGCATATCGAGATCCTGGCGATCGTCCGCGACGATCGGCCGATCATCCCGGACAGCAACGACCAGATGCTTCCAGGCGACGAGGTCTATTTCGTCACCGAGGAGAGCCACGTGGGGAGGGCGATGGCGGCGTTTGGCCACGAAGAGCCGGCGGCGCGTCGCATCATCATCGTCGGCGGCGGCAACATCGGTCTGACCCTGGCTGAGGATATCGAACGCGTGCATCCCGGGGTCACGGCGCGGATCATCGAATCGAGCCGCGCCCGCGCCGCCCTCGTCGCCGAGCGCCTGAATCGGACGACGGTGCTGCACGGCGATGCACTGGATCCGGAATTGCTGGACGAGGCCAACGTCCGGATCGCGGAAACAGTCGTGGCGGTCACCAACGACGACGAGGTCAACATCCTGGCCTCGCTGCTGGCCAAGCGCTACGGCTGCCAGCGCGCGATCACGCTGATCAACAGCAAGACCTACAACACGCTGGTCGGATCGCTTGGTATCGACGCGGTCGTCAGTCCGCGGTCGATCACCGCGTCAACCATCCTGCAGCACGTCCGCCGCGGCCGCATCAAGTCGGTGCATTCGCTACGCGACGGCTTCGCCGAGGTGATCGAGGCGGAAGCGCTGGAGACCTCGCCGCTGATCAACACGCCGATCAAGGACGTCAAGTTGCCGTCGGGCGTGATCATCGGTGCGCTGGTGCGCGACAACGCGGTGATCATCGCCAGGCCGGACACCGTGGTCAAACCGCACGACCGGGTCATACTGCTCGCCGCGGCGGAATCGGTGAAGAAGGTCGAAAAGATGTTTGCCGTCCGGCTCGAGTTCTTCTAGTCGGACCGGTGCGGACAAACCACGGACCCTCCAGACGGGGCGGCGATGCCGAGAATTGCCTACGTTGACGGACGCTACCTGCCGCACGCGATGGCGGCGGTCCACATTGAGGACCGCGGCTTCCAGTTCGCGGACGGCGTTTACGAGGTGGTGACCGTGCAGAACCGCCGGCTGGTCGACGAGCAGGGCCATCTCGACCGGCTGGGCCGGTCGCTTGGCGAATTACGCATCGCCTGGCCAGTGGATCGTCGAGTGCTTCGCCTGGTGATGCGCGAGCTGATCCGGCGCAACCGCCTGGTCGACGGCATGGTCTATTTGCAGATCACGCGTGGGGAAGCGCCGCGCGACTTCCGGTTTCCCCCCGACGCGCGGCCGACGCTGGTGCTGACAGCGCGGCGCGCCGACCTGAACCCCGCGGACCGCCTGCGGACCGGGGTGGCGGTCATCACGATCCCCGAGATCCGCTGGAAACGGCGCGACATCAAGTCGGTGTCGCTGTTGCCGCAGGTACTGGGCAAACAGCGGGCGGCCGAGGCCGGCGCGTTCGAGGCCTGGCAGGTCGACGACGACGGCCTGGTGACCGAGGGATGCTCGTCGAACGCCTGGATCGTCACCGCCGACGGCGGCCTGGTCACGCGGCAGGCCGATAACTTGATCCTCAACGGCATCACCCGGTTGTCGATCCTCCGGCTGGCGGCCGAGGAGGGGGTCTCCTTCGAAGAGCGGCCGTTTTCGGTCGACGACGCCCATGCCGCACGCGAGGCCTTTATCACCAGTGCGTCGACCTTCGTGCTGCCGGTGACGCGAATCGACGACCGGCCGGTGGCGGATGGCATGCCGGGCCCGCTGACCGGCAGATTGCGGCAGCTCTATCTCGACTACGCCGCCGGGTAATTCTGCAATGGCCACCGGTAATTTCGCTACTTGGTTCGCGCCGGCTGCCGTACTATATCGCCAGGAAGGCTGGCGTTCGATTCGGCCAAGGGCCCACCAGCGGGCTCCAACAATACGGAACAGAGGCTAAGACAATGTCTGAAAAAAGCCAAAATGTTCAAGATGTATTCCTGAACAACATCCGGAAAAACAAGACACCAGTTACGATTTTCCTGGTGAACGGCGTGAAGTTGCAGGGAATCATCACCTGGTTCGACAATTTTTCCGTCCTGTTGCGTCGTGATGCCCATTCGCAACTGGTCTATAAGCATGCCATCTCGACGGTAATGCCGGCCCATCCGATCCAATTGTTCGAGCCGCCGAAAGAGGAGGGATAGGCCCGCGTTGCGGCGCCTCAACGGTAAGGCGGGTGACGCCGGGTCCAGCGGCCGCGCGATCGTCGTCCACCCGGTGCTGCGGAACCGCGGGTCGTCGGCCCGTCCGCCGGAGGTTTGCCTGGTGGAGGCCGTCGGTCTGGCGGTGGCGATCGCCCTCGATGTCGTCGCGCAGGACTGCCTGCGGGTCAAGCGCGTCCATCCCGCCACGCTGTTCGGCGGCGGCGCGCTGGATGACGTCGCCGCGCTGGTGGCCGACGAGGCGGCCGATCTGGTCGTCGTCGATGGCGCGCTGACGCCGGTCCAACAGCGCAATCTGGAGCGGCGGTGGGCGGTCAAGGTGATCGACCGGACCGGGCTGATCCTGGAAATCTTCGGCGACCGCGCGCGCACGCGGGAGGGACAGCTTCAGGTCGAGCTGGCGCATCTGTCCTATCAGAGGTCGCGATTGGTCCGGTCGTGGACCCACCTCGAACGGCAGCGCGGCGGCGCCGGCTTCATGGGCGGCCCCGGCGAGAGCCAGATCGAGCTGGACCGGCGCCAGATCGACGAGCGGATCGTCCGACTCAAGAAGGACCTGCGCGCCGTGCGCCGCACCCGGTCGCTGCATCGCGACGCACGCGCGCGCGTGTCGTACCCGACAGTCGCTCTCGTCGGCTATACCAATGCGGGCAAATCGACGCTGTTCAACCGGCTGGCCCGGGCCGACGTGGTCGCCACGGATCTCCTGTTCGCCACGCTGGATCCAACGATGCGGCAGATCGACCTGGGCGGCGGTCGCAAGGCCATCCTGTCGGACACCGTCGGCTTCATCAGCGACCTGCCGACTCATCTGGTGGCGGCCTTTCATGCGACGCTGGAGGAGGTGGAGGCCGCCGAAGTCATCCTTCACGTCCGCGACGCTGCCCACCCGGACAGCGATGCCCAGCGCGACGATGTGGTGTCGGTGATGGCCGACTTGGGCATCGACGCGGTGCACGACGACCGGATCATCGACGTGTTCAACAAGGTCGATCTGCTGACGCCGGCCGACACCGCCGTCGTCGCCAACCGCACCGCGCGGCGGCCGACCGCGGTCGGCGTATCGGCGCTTACCGGCCAGGGACTCGAGGGGCTGCTGGCGGCCATCGCCGATCGCCTCGACGTCGGCCGCCGTGTCGTCGATGTCTGCATCGAGCTCGCCGACGGGCGCACGATCGCCTGGCTGCACGAGAACGGGGCGGTGCTGCAGCGCCACGACGACGATGGGTTCGCCCACATCCGCGTCAGTCTCGACCCGGCCGACCTGGCGCGGCTGGAAGACCGGCGGGGTCGGATTTCGCAAACATAGGCAACGGCGTCCGGCGTTATTGGTTGCCGGTCGGCGAACCCGTGATAATTCCTCTGGCACTCTTGACCTTAGAGTGCTAACACGCTTTTCCCATTTGACCCATCACGACTATCGTGGAGTTGCGCGATGAAATTCCGGCCACTGCAGGACCGAGTAATGCTCGAGGCGCTCGATCAGGAGGAAACGACTTCAGGCGGCATCATCATTCCCGACACCGCCAAGGAAAAGCCCATGCAGGGCAAGGTCATCGCCGCCGGGCCCGGCGCCCGCGACGACAACGGCAAGGTGACACCGCTCGACGTCAAGGTCGGCGACAAGGTGCTGTACGGCAAATGGTCGGGCACCGAGGTCAAGATCGACGGCACCGACTACCTGATCATGAAGGAGTCGGACCTGATGGGCGTGTTGGACTGACGGCCAGGCCATCCGGCCGAACGCGAAACCCGAGTAACGCCAATGAGAGGACAACAGGACAATGCCTGCAAAGGACGTGAGATTCAGTAGCGATGCGCGCGATCGGATGCTGAAGGGCGTCGATCTGCTGGCCAACGCGGTCAGGGTGACGCTGGGGCCGAAGGGGCGCAACGTGGTGCTGGACAAGTCGTTCGGCGCACCGCGGGTGTCCAAGGACGGCGTGACCGTCGCCAAGGAGATCGAGCTGGCCGACAAGTTTGAGAACATGGGCGCGCAGATGGTCCGCGAGGTCGCGTCCAAGACCAGCGACATCGCCGGCGACGGCACCACGACCGCGACAGTGCTGGCGCACTCGATCGTCAAGGAGGGCGTCAAGGCGGTCGCCGCGGGCATGAACCCGATGGACCTGAAGCGCGGCATCGACCTGGCGGTCGACGCGCTGGTCACCGACATCCAGGGCCGCTCGCGCACGGTCAAGACCAACGACGAGATCGCCCAGGTCGGCACCATCTCCGCCAACGGCGAGATCGAAATCGGCGAGATGATCGCCAGGGCGATGGAGCAGGTCGGTAACGAGGGCGTGATCACGGTCGAGGAGGCGAAGAGCCTGGACACCGAGCTGGAGGTCGTCGAGG
>JAZFQW010000426.1:0-2353 GCA_036445335.1 Alphaproteobacteria bacterium
CCGATGCCGGCGACACCGCGGCGGGACGGACCCCGGCCGACAATCAGACCGTGCGCAACGTCTTCGTCATCGCGCCGGACAAGACGATCAAGCTGATCATCGCCTATCCGATGACCACCGGCCGGAACTTCGACGAGATCCTGCGGGTCGTCGACTCGCTGCAGATGTTCGTCAAGCACACGGTGGCGACCCCGGTCAACTGGAAGCCCGGCGAAGACGTGATCATCCCGCCGTCGGTGTCCGACGAAGTCGCCAAGGGCAAGTTTCCGAAGGGCTGGAAGACGCTCAAGCCGTACATGCGGGTGACACCCGACCCGAGCACCTGAGGCCGGTGCGGCGCCACGACCGGCGCGCCCCCCGCGGCGCACCGGATTTCTCCGCGCCCGACCGGTATCCTCACGGCGCCAGGACGTCGATCCAGACCAGCCGATGATCGGAAGACGGGAAGGGGAATACACCGACCAGCGCGAACTGCGGATCGCCGCTCGTCGGCCAGAACACGGCGGAGTCCAAGATCGGCAGCGACCACGACGGCAGGACGTAGTCGACTCGCAGATTGCCGGGCGAACCGTCGCGGAAGTCCGCCGTGTCGGAGGCCGGGTCGCCGAGGTGGTCGTCGTTGATCCCGCCCTGATCCGCCGCCTCGACCGCACCGCCGCTCGCCGGGGTGAAGCGCGTGTCGATCAGCGGGTGGTCCAGCAGTTGCAGGATGGCGTCCTCGGCGCTGTCGCCGTCCAGGGGGTCGGCGTTCATGTCGCCCATGATCACGAAGGGTGCGCCCGGCGTCAGGCCGCCGACGATGCCGTCGTCGTCGACGATGTAGCGTCCTTGCGCCGGCTGCACATAGTCCGCCCAGAAGCGGATTTCGTCGTGGTTGCGCAGGCCGTTGCGGTCCTCCGGCCCGTCGAACACCGGCGGCGTCGGGTGACTGGCCAGCACGTGGACGGCCCGTTCGCCGATCTGGATCGGCACGTCCCAGTGGCTCTTCGACGACAGCCGGACGACCGCGAGCTCGTCGGGCGAATACCAATCGGCCGGCTCGGGGGTCGCCGGGTCGTCGGGCAGCAGGGCGCCCGGCATGTCCCGCCACAGAAAGGTCTGGAACGTGCGGGCCTCGGTCTCCAGGATCGGGAATTTCGAAAACAGCACCATGCCGAACTGGCCGGTGAAGAAGCCGAAGCCGAACGCGTCGCCGAGTCCGCCCACCGTGCCGCTGTTGTCGAGGTCGACGCCCGACGCGATGCCGGTGTTGGACGGCGCCACAAAGACGTAGGGGTAGTCGACCGCCGGCGCCTCGTTCTGCGGCACCGACAGGTAATTCTTCTGGAACAGGTGCGCCGCCTCGCTCTGTTCGTCGAAATCGAACTCGTTGACCAGCAGCACGTCGGGATCGACGCGCTGGATGATCTCGGCCACCGCCCCGGGCTGGGCGCTGCCCGGCACGGACAGTTCCTGGATCAGGTCGCCGGCGCTGGACCGGTTGAGCGAGGCATTGAAGGTGGCGAATCGCGCCTGCTCGGCGGCCGGCGCCGACTGGCCGCAGACCGCCAGCCAGAGCGCCAGCGCCGCCGTCCAGCCCGGCCCGCGCATCCCACGCGGGCCGTGGCCGGAGTGAGACGTGCGGGCCAGATTCGGTGTCGTCGGTCCGACCGCCACTGTCGTCCTCCCGGTCATGGTGGCTCCGACCGGACCCGCGAGGCGCGCCCGGTCGCTTGATCGACGGGCTAGGCCTTCGCGCTTCGCGCGCGTCCTACGCCTCGAACTGTTCCTTCAGGATGCGCTCTTCCAGGTTGTGTTCCGGGTCGAACAGCAGTCGCAGGGACCCCGAGCGGTCCTCGCACACCTCGACGCAGGCCACGTCGCGCACCTCGCTGGAGTCGGCGACGGCGCTGACCGGCCGCTTATCCGGCTCCATCACCTCGAAGCGGAAGCGCGCGGTGTGCGGCATCATCGCGCCGCGCCAGCGCCGCGGCCGGAACGGGCTGATCGGCGTCAGCGCCAGAATGTCGGCGCCGATCGGGATGATCGGCCCGTGGGCGGACAGATTGTAGGCGGTGCTGCCGGCCGCGGTGGCGACCAGGATGCCGTCGCCGGCCAGCTCCGCCAGCCGCACGATGCCGTCGACGCTGACCCGCAGCTTCGCCGTCTGCCGCGTCTCGCGCAGCAGCGACACCTCGTTGATCGCCAGCGCCTCGTGGTTGGCGCCGTCGACCGTCGTGGCGGTCATCCGCAGCGGGTGCAGGACGACCGTCTCGGCCGCGGCGATGCGCTCCGGCAGGTCGTCTTCGCGGTACTCGTTCAACAAGAAGCCGACCGACCCGCAATTCATGCCGAATACCGGCGTCTTGCGGTC
>JAZFQW010000427.1:0-3174 GCA_036445335.1 Alphaproteobacteria bacterium
ATCGGGCAAGGGCCGCAACGCACCCGGCGGGCCGCCGCGCGCCACCGCAGGCCGGGTTCCCTTGACCGCTCGCTGCGTTGCGCTCCGCTTGCGGTGCGCGGGCACCGCGACGCGAACCGCGCCTGACGAGCGGTCACGGGAACCCGGTCAAATGGGTCATTGTCAGCGATCCTTGGTATTACGCCGGCGAATTCGGAATGGGCCGAAGCGCCCGGGCCGTGCGCATTGCAGTGCCTACGGCCCGGAGAACCGCCGCACCGCGGTGATCCCGCGGCCCTCCACCCTGCGGACACGCTTGGCCACGTCGCGCACCGGGTCGCACGACACGCACATCGCCGTGGCGTTGGCGTGGACCAGAACCGCGTCGTCGACCATGAAACCGACATGGCCGGGCAGGAACACGAGGTCGCCGCGGCCGAGCGGCCCGTCGATGGCGACAGGGTCGCCGACCGCCGTTTCCTGCATGTGGCTGTCGCGCGGCGCGGCGATGCCGGCCTCCGCCAGGACGATCTGGACCAGGCCGGAACAGTCGAGCCCCAGGCTGGTCCGCCCGCCCCACAAGTAGGGCACGCCCACGAAGCGCAGCGCCGTCGCCGTGACGTCCGGCGCCACCGCGTCCAGCGGCGCCAACGCCACCGTGGCCAGCCAGCCGCCGCCCGCCAACCGTGCATATGCCCCGTCGTGGCCGACCACCGCCACGCGCGCGCCCAGACTGACCGAGTCGAGCGGCGGTGTCTTCAGGTCGGGCTGGGGGAGGATCAATGCCCTCAAGGCGGCCACCTTGTGGCTCGCCGCGGTGACGTCGGCATCCAGCGCATCGGCCCGGACATAACCGACATAGTCGTCGTGGGCGCATTGCCCCCAGGTCCAGCCGGCGTTCTCGTCGTAGACGGTGAAGATCTCTCCCATCAGCAGCTCGGTGACCTGCCGGGCGGTGGCGGCGGGGCGCTCGCGGACCGGAGCCCGGCCGCGCCACACTTGCCGGCGGACGCCGTCGGCGTAGCGCTCGGCGGTCATGATCCCGCGCAGGTGGGCGGCGGCGACGTCCGGCCGGTAGGCGGTGACGTTGCGGTCGGGACCGTCGTCGGTCATTCCACGCGCGCGCCCAACCTTACCACCATGTCGGCGAATTCCCTGAGATGGACCGAGCCCGTGTCCGTCCGCTGGACCAGCACGTTGCGCCGGTCGGTCTCGTCGGTCTTGCGGCGGACCAAGCCCAGGTCGCTCAGCCGGTCGAGGCCGCGGGTGACCGCCGGCTTGGAGATGGTCAGCGCCGCCGCCAGCCCGCGCACCGTGTGCGGCGCGTCGGTCAGATACACGGTCAGCATCAGCGCCATTTGCCTGGCGGAGAGGTCCGGCGAGTCTTGCCGCACCGTCTCGACAACGGCCTGTCGCCAGAGGTCCAGGGCCTGGTTGGTGGTCAAGTCCAGTGACATGTCATACCCGTTGCGAGAGCGAAACGAATATGCATATTCCGCGCGCGGAATTCAACCCGCGTAACGGCAATGAGGTGTCACCCATGAGCCGTCCCGTCGCACCGGCCTCGTCAGTCGGCGCCGAAGCGATTCTCGATCAGCGCGAAGGCCGCGCGCAACGCCATCGCCTCGCCGCCCTTGGGCCGGCCGGGCCGGTCGGCCAGGTTCCAGGCGAAGATGTCGAGGTGCACCCAGGGCGTGGAGTCGGAGACGAACCGCTGCAAGAACAGCGCCGCGGTAATCGCGCCGGCCAGCCCGCCCTCGCCGACATTGCCCAGGTCGGCGACGGTGCTTTTCAGCTCCTTGGCGTAGGGCCGCCACAGCGGCAGCCGCCACAGCGGGTCGGCGGCGCCCTCGGCGGCGGCCAGCAGCGCCCGGGAGGTCGCCTCGTCGTTGCAGAACATCGCCGGCAGTTCGGCGCCCAGCGCGACGCGCGCGGCGCCGGTCAGGGTGGCGAAGTCGAGCAACAGCGCCGGGTTCTGGTCGTCGGCCTCGGCCAGCGCGTCGCACAGCACCAGCCGGCCCTCGGCGTCGGTGTTGCCGACCTCGACGGTCAGGCCCTTGCGCGTCGGCAGCACGTCCAGCGGCTTGAACGCGTTGCCCGCGACCATGTTCTCGACCGCCGGAACCAGCATGCGCAGGCGGACCGGCAGATTTGCCATCATCACCATGCGGGCGAGCCCCAGCGCGTGGGCGCCGCCGCCCATGTCCTTCTTCATGATCAGCATGCCGCGCGACGGCTTCAGGTCCAGCCCGCCGGAATCGAAGCAGACGCCCTTGCCGACCACGGTCACCTTCGGTGCGTCCGGCGGCCCCCAGGTCAGGTCGATCAGCCGCGGCGCGCGGGCGCTGGCGCGACCGACGGCGTGGATCGCCGGGTAGTTGTTGGCCAGCAGCTCGTCACCGGTGAGCACCGCGATCCGCGCGTCGAATTCGCCGGCCAACTGCTCCGCCGCCGCGGCGAGGTCGCCGGGTCCCATGTCGCCGGCCGGCATGTTGACCAGGTCGCGCACCAGGAAAGTGGCACTTGCCGCCCGTTCCACCGCGGCGCGGTCGGCCCGCTGCGGCCAGACCAGCTGCGCCGGCTCGCGCGGGGCCGCGCTGTAGCGGCCGAAGCGGTAGCCGCCCAGCGCCCAGGCGAGCGCCGCGGCGTCGCCGTCGCCGTCGCCGTCAAGCCGGTAGGTGCCGGCGGGCAGGGTGAACGGCAGGCCGCCGTGCGACCAATTGTCGCCGCCGTCCTCGATGCCCAGCAGCACGCCGGCCAGCGCGCCGTCGGCGGCGGGCAGCAGCGCGATGGCTCCCGGCTCGGCCTTGAAGTCGGTGGCGGACAGCCAGCCCACGGTGCGGTCGTCCTGGCGGGCCAGCCAGTCTTCCAGCCCTGTCTTGGTGACTGCCGTGATCGGCACCGCGGCCCGGTCGTCACGGTCGACGAGATGGCGCAACACGCTGTCAGGTTCCTTGCCTTGCGATTCGCGGGGCGCTAACGATGCTGCAAAGTCGGGCATTTGCCAACCGCGTCGATCCCGCCTTAGCCTGCAATTCTCATACTGGCCACTGTCTGCGCGGCGCTGTCCCGCCGACAGGGCGGGAGAGCCGTGCGGCGCGATGCAGAGCATCGGGCAAGCGGCTCCACGCACCCTGTCGGCGGGACAGCGCCGCCTTTCGGGTCGCGTCCGGACGGCCCGCCCGCGGCGTCGAG
>JAZFQW010000428.1:0-2312 GCA_036445335.1 Alphaproteobacteria bacterium
CTGCAGTTCGGCCGCCCGGTGTTCGGCCTCGCGGAGGCGCCGGCCCTGCCGGGCGTCGTCCAGCTCGACTCGGTCGAGGCCGCCCTGAGCGCGGTCGCCGCGCAGCTGCTTAACTGTTCGTAAGCACGCTCCCGGCCGCCGTGCGTCTTCCGTCCGGCTGCTTGCCGGGACTCCCGCAGCGGCGGATTGACCCAAAAACGAAACATTCCAAATCCGTCCGGGTGGGCGGCATCGGACCGAATTGGGACGCGTATCCGCACCCCCGCGCAGTTTAAAAGTGCGGAATACTGGGGTGTACGGTATATATCTAAAATCTGAGATATTATTACTTAAAGTCTTCTTTGAAGTTTAGTTTGAGATCAATAATTCGTTCAGAAATACGTCTCTATAACTTGGATCGTTTTTAGAGAAAAGGCCAGATAATGCCGGTCAAACACCTGGGAGCCGCCGAGCAGACCATCCGGGCAATCACCGCCGGAGACATCGCGCTGGTCCCCCTTGCGGACCTCTCCGGCCTCGGCCTGGAAGACCTGCTGCTGCTGCCCGTCGACGGGCCCGACAGCCCGCCCGAGGCGGCACCCATCAAGGTCGCGGCCGCGGCCAGCGCCCTCCCGGACGACCTGACCACGCTCAGCCTCGAACAGCTGCTGTCGCTCAGCGTGAGCGGCGAAGAGCAGCCGGAAACCGAAGATGCCGGCGAAGAGGACGCCGGGGAGGAAGGCGATCCATCCGCCGAGGAGGCGGAGGACGGCGATGAAGCCGACGCCTCAGGCGGTGGGTCGAGCGCCGTGCCCGAAATCCAGCTCGACGGCTTCGAATGGTTGTCCCAGGGCGACGGTCTGTCATTCGGCTCCGGCGGCGGCACCTTCTTCGACCAGGGCACCGCCGTCCCCGGCAGGCTCCGCGAAGCAGGCCTAGGCGGCCCCGGCCCCTCCGGGCTGGACAATCTTCCGGTCCCCGGCAGCGGGTTGACCAGCGGCCCGGCCACAGTTTCCAGCAGCTCCTTTACATCCTTCCTTCTGATCCTGAACGATGGAACCGTCCCCGAGCTGTGGAGCGCGGGCGACCCGGTTGGCGCGGTCGCCGGCACTGGGCGGCGGCGGCAATGTCGCCTATACCCTGCTGGACGATGCCAGCGGCCGTTTCAGTCTCGATCCCGCAAGCGGGCAGATCACCATCGCAAACGGCGCGAGCTTCGACTTCAACGGGGCCACCAGCCACAACATCGTGGTGCTCGCCGACGACGGCCAACAGCAGATCCAGCAGACCCTGACGCTGCATGTCTCGCCGGGCGACCTGGATTCCTTGGGACTGGCCGGCAACCAAGTCCTGATCGGCGCCAACGGCAACGTGGACGAACAGCTTTACGGCGGCGCCGGTCTCGACAGCGTCAGCGGGCTCAACGGCGACGACCAGTTGTTCGGCGGCAGCGACGACGACCAGCTGTTCGGCGGAAATCAGAACGATGTCCTCTACGGCGGCAGCGGCAATGACCAGCTGTTCGGCGGCAACCACGACGACTGGCTGCACGGCGGTACCGGCGACGACCTGCTGTTCGGCGGCGACCACGACGACATCTTGCTCGGCGGCGGCGGGGACGACGCCCTCTACGGCGAGGATGGCGACGACCAGCTCGATGGCGGCGGCGGCGCGGACCTGCTCGACGGCGGGACCGGCAGCGATGTCCTGCTCGGCGGACCGGACGACGACGTTATCCTCTGGGACGCCGCGGATCTGCTGATCGATGGCGGCAGCGGCGCGGACCTTCTGCTGGTCTCCACCGGCAACATCGATCTGACGGCGTTTGCCGGAACGCTCCAGAGCATCGAAGCGGTCGATCTGGCCAGCGACGGCGGCAAGAACGTCCTGACGCTGAGCGCCCAAGACGTGCTGAACATGACCGATGCCGGTCTTCTGGCGGTGCTTGGCGATTCCAACGACGTGGTGGCCGTCGATTCCGGCTGGACCCTGGCAGGGACCCAAGGGAACGGCCAGCTGCTTTATGTCCAGGCCCTGGGCCAGGAGGTGGCCGGATTGCTCGTCGATCCGGACGTCCAGTTCACCTTGGATGGGTGGGTCTAGCCGTGATGGCGAAGAACGTCGACAGCACCCTGCGCGAGGCCCGCGCGCACCGCGCGCCGGCCTCGCCCCGGCCGCGCCGCCGCGGTTTCGGGCTCGTCCTGGCGGCTTTGATCGCCTTCGCCCTGCCCACGGCCGAGCCCGGCCACAGCGCGCTGGCCGGCGACGCGGTATCCGCCAGCGTGACACCGCAATCCGAGCGCGAATACCTCATCAAGGCCGCGGTTCTCTAC
>JAZFQW010000429.1:0-9351 GCA_036445335.1 Alphaproteobacteria bacterium
TCACCAAATGCGAGCTGAGGGAGGATCAGATGGCAGACTACACGCCGACGGAGATGATGACCGTCGCGGCGGCCCGCGCGCTGAGGAACGACGATGTGTGCTTCGTCGGCATCGGCCTGCCGTCGGCCGCCTGCAACCTGGCCCGGCTGACTCGTGCGCCAGGCATCACGCTGATCTACGAATCCGGGACGATCGACACCAAGCCCGATGTGCTGCCGCTGTCGATCGGCGACGGCGAGCTGTGCGAGACCGCGGTGACCACCGTTGCGGTGCCCGAATTGTTCCGCTACTGGCTGCAGGGCGGCCGCATCACCGTCGGCTTCCTCAGCGCCGCCCAGCTTGACAGGTACGGCAACATCAACACCACGGTGATCGGCGACTACGACCGCCCCAAGGTGCGCCTGCCCGGCGGCGGCGGGGCGCCCGAGATCGCCACGTCGTGCGGCGAGATATTCATCATCATGAAGCAGTCGTCCCGCGGCTTCGTCGACAAGTTGGACTTCGTCACATCGCTCGGCCACGGCGAGGGCGGCGATCACCGGGCGAGGCTGGGCGTGACCACCAAGGGGCCGAGCCGCCTGATCACCGATCTCTGCGTGATGGAGCCCGACGCCGTCACGAAGGAGTTCACCGTCACCGCGATCCACCCCGGCGTGACCCGCGAGCGGATCCGGGATTCGACCGGCTGGCCGGTCCGCTTCGCCGCGGCGGTCGCCGAGACGCCGGCGCCGACGGCGGAGGAGCTGGCCGCCCTGCGCGACCTCAACGCGCGCACCGCCGCGGCCCACGGCGAGCCGAACAAGGGGGAGGCGGCATGATGGCGGAGGCCTTCATCTGCGACTTCGTTCGGACGCCGATCGGCCGCTTCGGCGGCGCGCTGGCGACGGTCCGCGCCGACGACCTGGCGACGATTCCGTTGAAGGCGCTGATGGCGCGGCACGACGGGCTCGACTGGGGCGCGGTCGACGACGTGGTGTTCGGCTGTGCCAACCAGGCCGGCGAGGACAACCGCAACGTCGCTCGCATGGCGCTGCTGCTGGCGGGACTGCCCGTCGAGGTCTCCGGCACGACGATCAACCGGCTGTGCGGCTCGGGCATGGATGCGCTGATCACCGCGGCGCGGGCGATCAAGTCGGGCGAGGCGGAGCTGATGATCGCCGGCGGGGTGGAGAGCATGTCGCGCGCGCCGTTCGTCGTTCCGAAGGCGGATTCCGCCTATTCACGGCACGCCCAGATCCACGATACGACGATCGGATGGCGCCTGATCAACCCGCTGATGAAGGCGCAATACGGCGTCGACTCCATGCCGGAGACCGGCGAGAATGTCGCCGAGGATTTCCAGGTGACACGCGCGGACCAGGACGCCTTCGCGGTGCGCAGCCAACAGCGCGCGGCGCGGGCGTCGGACCGGCTGAGGCGGGAGATCACGGCGGTGACGATCCCCCAGCGCAAGGGCGATGCGATCGTCGTCGACGCGGACGAGCATCCCCGTCCCGGGACGACGATCGACAAGCTGGCCGCGCTGCCGACGCCGTTCCGCAAGGGCGGGTCGGTCACGGCCGGAAATGCGTCCGGCGTCAACGACGGCGCCGCGGCGCTGCTGGTCGCCTCGGCGGCGGCCTGCGAGACTCACGGACTGACGCCGATTGCGCGGATTGTCGGCGCCGCCGCGGCCGGCGTGCCGCCGCGCATCATGGGGTTCGGTCCGGCGCCGGCGACGCGCAAGCTGTGCCGGCGTCTGGGCGTGACGGTCAGCGATTTCGACGTGATCGAGCTCAACGAGGCCTTCGCCAGCCAGGCGCTCGCCGTGGTGCGCGACCTGGGCCTGCCCGACGATGCGGAGCATGTGAACCCCAATGGCGGCGCGATCGCCCTGGGCCATCCGCTCGGGATGTCGGGCGCGCGGATCGCCGGGTCCGCCGCACTCGAACTAAAGGAGCGTGGTGCCAGGCGGGCGCTGGCCACCATGTGCATCGGCGTCGGCCAGGGGATCGCGATCGCACTGGAAGCGGCCTGAGGCGGGCCGATGACGGTGGGCCTCCAGGACTCGGCCATCTTCGGTCCGCTGTTCGCGGATGCCGACATCGCCGGCCACTTCTCCGACGCCGAACGGGTGCGCGCCATGCTCGACGTTGAGGCGGCGCTGGCCGGTGCCGAGGGGCGCCTTGGCGTCATTCCGCCGGACGCGGCCGACGCGATCGTCGGCGCCGCCCGGGCGGCGAGCCCGGACCCGGCGAGCCTGCAGGCGGGAACCCTGAGCGCCGGTGTCCCGGTGGCGGCGCTGGTCGCCCAGCTGCGGACGGCCGTGGGTGGTCAAGCCGCGCCCTACGTCCATTGGGGCGCCACCTCGCAGGATATCGTTGATACCGCGCTGGTGATCTGCCTGCGCGCCGTGATCGAGCGGCTTGACACGCAGTTGGCGGCGCTGGCCGATCGGCTGGCGGTCGTGGCCGAGGTACACCGCGACACGGTCATGGTGGCGCGCACACGGTCACAGCAGGCGCTGCCGACGACCTTCGGACTCAAGGCCGCGGGCTGGCTTGCGCCGCTCCTGCGCCACCGCGACCGGCTCGCAGAGCTGCGCCCCCGGGTCCTGGTCCTCCAGTTCGGCGGCGCGGCGGGAACCCTTGCCGCGCTGCACACCCAGGGCATCGCGGTCATGGACGCGATGGCGGCGGATCTCGAACTGGGTGTCGCGCCGCTGCCGTGGCACACCCAGCGCGACGCGGTCGTCGAGCTGGCCGGCTGGCTGTCGCTGCTGACCGGGAGCCTCGGTAAATTCGGGCAGGACGTGGTCCTGCTGGCTCAGAGCGAGGTGGCCGAGGTGCGAGAGGGCACCGGCGACGCTGGTGGCGGCTCCAGCACGATGCCGCAGAAGGCCAACCCGATCGCCGGCGAGACCCTGGTGGCGCTGGCGCGGTTCAACGCCGGCCTGATCGCCAACATGCATCACGCCGCGATCCAGGAGCACGAGCGCGGCGGACCGGGCTGGCAGGTCGAATGGCTGACCCTGCCGCAGATGGCGGTGGCCGCCGGTGCCGCCTTGAAGCACGCCCGCACGCTGGCCGACGGGCTGGTCGTCGACAGCGTGCGGATGCGCGCCAATATCGACGCCTCCAGCGGCCTGATACTCGCCGAGGCAGCCAGCTTCGCGCTGGCCGACCATATGCCGCGCCCGGATGCCCAGGCGCTCGTCAAGGCGGCCTGCGCGGACGCCGCCGCGACCGGCCGCCATCTGATGGACGTGCTGGCCGAGACGACGACGGCCGCCGTCGACTGGCAGACGCTGCGCGACCCGACGCGCTATCTCGGCGCGGCCGGCGCGTTCATCGACCGGACCCTCGCGGCGGCCGGCGTGAGAAGTGCGGGTTAGCGTTCGCGGAACGCGCCGTGCAGGCCGCGATAGATCGGTCGCAGCAGATAATCGAGAATCGACTTGGACCCGGTCTTGATGTCGGCCTGGACGGTCATGCCGGGGATGATCCGGTTGACGCCGGGCTGGTCGCCGACATAGTCGCGGTCCAGCGCGATCATCGCCCGGTAATAAGGCTCCAGCTGCTCGTCCAGGAACGTCGTGGCGGAGATCTGCTGAACCGTTCCCCGGACCGCCCCGAAGCGCGCGAAATCATAACTGGAGACCCGGATATCGGCCGCCTGGCCGCGCTCGACATGGCCGATGTCGCGCGGCGAGACCCTGGCCTCGACCACCAGGTCGTCGCCCAGCGGCACGATTTCCATCAGGACCTCGCCGGGCTGCACCACCGTGTTGATCGATCGCGGTCTCAGCCCGGTGACGATGCCGCGCAACGGGGCCCGCACCTCGAGCCGCGCCACCCGATCGATGAGATTCTTGAGGGTTTCCTCGATTTGCGCCAACTCCGCCGCCACGTCGCCCGCCTCGATCAGCGCCTCGGACCTGAGGCGGCTGTCCAGTTCGGCCAGCCGGCTGTTGATCTCGTCGATGGCGGCCTCGGTCGTGGCGATGGTGTCGATCGCGTCGGTAAGCTCGCCTTGCGCCCTCACCAGTTCTCGCTGCGTCTCCAGATGGATGATCCGCGACGTCAGGCCGCGCTCCAGCAACTGGGTGCGGATATCCAGTTCCTCGCGCAGGAGCGCCGTCTGGTTGCGCAAGGCGTCGGCGCGATTGGTCGTCCGCTGCAGTTCGGCCCGCTGTTGGCTGCGCTGATCCTGCAGCACGGTGACCTGGTCGGCCCGGTTGGTCATCTGGGTCCGGTAGATCGCCAACTGGCCGGCCTTCAAGTCGTCGTACAGCTCCGACACCAACTCGAAGTTCGGCACGCGGCCCTCGGCGAAGGCGTGCAGCCGCCCCGACTGCAGCAGCAGCGACGCCTGGCGCACCAGCATCTGGTCCAGATCGGCGCGCGTCGCCTCCGGGGCCATGCGCAGCAGCGTGTCGCCGGCTTCGACGATGTCGCCGTCCCGCACCAGGATCCGGCGGACGATGCCGCCCTCCAGGTGCTGCACGGCATGAACCGAGCCGGCCGGCACCACCTCGCCCTCGGCCAACGCAACTTCGTCCAGGTTCGTCACGCCGGCCCACGCGATGGCGCCGACCAGCATCAAGCTGATCAGCACGATGCCGACCGATATCGCTCCGGGGGGGCCGCGTTCCTCCAGTTTGATCGACTGCACCAAAAAGCGCGACCGTGGCCGGCCGGGGCGGTCGACGGTCCCGGGGTTCGAAGTCGTGACCGAGCCGGTCATGCGGAATCGCCGTGGAGCAGGGCCAGCACTTCGTCCGGCCGGCCGTCGAACTGGACGATGCCGTTGGTCAGCACGATGACGTTGTCGGCGAGTCTGATGTGGCTCGGCCGGTGGCTGACCATGAAGATCGTCGCGCGGCCCTTCTGGCGCTCCAGAAGGTCCATCAGGGCCCTGTCGCCATCCTCGTCGAGGCTCGTCGCCGGCTCGTCGAGCAGGAGAATGGGCGCCTGCCGGATCAACGCGCGGGCGATGATCAGCCGCTGCGCGAAGCCGTACGGCAGAGGGGCGTTGTCGCCGACGCGCGTGTCGAACCCGTCGGGCAGATCGAGAATGGTGTGCATCAGCCCGGCCTCGGCGACCGCCGACATCAACTGCTCGTCGGACGCGGTCGGGTCGGCGAGCCGCAGGTTCTGCGCGATGGTGCCATGGAACAGGCTTGGTGACTGCGGTACGTAGGCGATCGACCGTCGCAGCTCCATCGGGTCGACCTGACGCAGGTCCAGGCCGTCGATCGTGACGGTGCCGCCCTGCGGATGGTAGAGGCCGGCGACCAGCTTCAGCAGGGTGGATTTGCCAGATCCGTTGCGGCCGGTTATCGCGACCAATTCGCCGGGCTGGGTCTTGAAGGTCACGCCCAGCAGCGCCAGATCGGCATCCGCGGCATAGCGGTAACTCGTGCGATCGAAGACGACGCGGCCACCGAAACTGCGGCCCAGAAGGGCCGATTTACCGCTCGTCCGCTCCGGCTGCAGCTGCATGAGTTGATTGATCTGGCGAATGCCCAGCTTGACCTGCTCGAGCCGGCTGAAGGCCAGGAATCCGGCTTGCAGCGGCGCCAGCACGCGCCATACCAACGCCATGGTGGCGATAAGCGCACCCATCGACATCACGCCGTCCAACACCCGCAACGTGCCCCAGCCCAGCACCGCCACGCCGGCCAGGACCATCAGCATGTGTGCGACCGTCTGCAAGATCACCGATCGCCTTGCCGTTGCCAGGTTGGCGGTTACCGCCCTGGCCGACAGTACGCGAAATCGGTCGCTCCAGATCGGCTCCGCCGCCGCGGTCTTGACAGTGCGCAGGTGCGACAGCGATTCGACCAGGAAGCTCTGTCGTTCGGCGCGGGCACGGCTGGCGGCCGCCACCGCGTCGCGCAGGCCGGGCAGCCAGAACCAGCCGAACAGGGCAAAGGCGCCGATCATGCAAGCGGGGACCAGCGCGACCGGACCCGCAAGGACGGCGATGACCGCCAGGAAAAGCGGCGCGAACGGCAGCTCCAGCGCGACGTTCGCCAGCGGCCCGCTGAAGAACTCGCGAACCGACTCGAACTCTCTCAGCCGCGACACCTGTGCGCCTATGGTCGCCCGCTCGGTCGAGGCCGGTGGCAGCGAAAGGATCCTTCCGAACGCCTCGGCGCCCAGGATGAAGTCCAGCCGGCCGGCGATGCCGCCGATCACGCGTGCCCGAATCATCCTCAGCCCGATGTCGCAGACCATCGCCGCGATGATCCCGCCCGCCAGATAGGGCAGCGCGGCGACGGAGTGCGCACCGATCACCTTGTCATAGACGATCATAATGAACAGCGGCACCGCCAACGCCAGCAGATTGAGCATCAGGGTCATGCACAGCAGCCAATAGACCGTCGGCCTGAACCGGTTGGCGATGCCGGCGAACCAGGACCCGGTCGATTGGTCGACCGCGAACGAATCGGCCACCGAGGTATCGGTGAAATAATAGGCGGTCCCGCGGCAGTTGCTCGGAGCCAGAGTCAGTTCTTCGTTGGCCGTTCCGTCGAAGGCACGATAATTCGCGTTCCGGCGCTCGACCAGCACCAGCGCGCCGCCCCGATCGGGGATGAACAGGCACGGCAGCAGCCGCGCGTCCAGCGCGCGCGGGGTGGTCCGCTCGCCGTGGCTGTCGTAGCCGAGTGTCGCCAGTACGTTGCGCAAATCGACGAGATCGAGAGTATCGGCGACGTGCGGCAGCGCCTCGGCGATATCGCGCGGGCTGCCCCGCCATTTGAGCGCCGTCAGCAACGGCATCAGGCAGGCGGCGAGCGGCGAGGCGGCGCGAAAATCGCCCAGCTTGTCGTCGCGAATGGCTGCCGCCAGCGGCTCCAATTCGGCGAAATGCTGCACCGCCGTCATCGCTACGCCTGGGTCCGAACGGCCACCGACGTCGACGAAGCGGCCTCGGCTTGCGGCAGGGCCGCTCTGGGAATGTCGATCTGATGCAGCTGCCCGTCGATGACCCGATAGCAGCGGTCGCACATCCGCAGCAGCGACGGCCTGTGGCTGGCGATCACCATAGTGCGGCTGCCGCGGTACCGTTGCAGCAGGATGCCCAGCCGCTGGTCGCTTTGTTGGTCTAGCGCCGCGTTGGCGTTGTCGAACAGGATGATCTGCGGCTGGTCGACCAGGGCTCGCACCATGATGATGCGCTGTTTCACGCCGTCCGGCAGGGTGTCTACGGTGGTTTCCCCCAGCCTGGTATCGAGGCCGCGGGGCATACTGGTGATGACCTCGTCGAGCCCCAGCGCCTGCGAAAGGTCGATGGCGCGCTCGACGACGTCGCCCTCGCGGAACATCGTGAGGTTGTCCAACAGTGTGCCCCGGAACAGGGCGCCGGACTGCGGCATGTGGCCGATCTGTGCGCGCAGCGCCACCGGATCCATCGTGGTCATATCGCGATCGTCGATCAGGACTCGGCCTTGGCTCGGGCGGCAGATACCGGACATCAGATTCACGATCGTGCTCTTGCCCGTCCCGTTGTCGCCGGTGATGCCGATCGCCTCGCCGGACCTTATCACCAGCGAGACGTTGTCGAGGATGGCCGGGCCATCGTCGCGGTAGCGAAAGGACACCGCGTCAAGCGTCATCGCGCCGATCAGCGTTGGCGATCTCGACCCGCTGGGCCCATTGGGTTCGCTCGCCGTCGTGTCCTCGAGGGGCAGAGCGTATATCTCGTCGATGCGCTGGCGTGCCAGGCGGATGCCCTGAAATTGGGTCCACAGGCCCATGGCGCGCAACACTGGCTGCAGGGCGCGACCAGTCAGCAGGATCGTGGCCGCTAGCGCGCCGATCGTCAGGGTGCTGGCGATGACGGAGAGGCTGCCGATCGAGACGATCGCCACCATGGCGATCTGCGAGAACGCCCCGCCGAGTCCCTGGCTCAAGCTGTTCAGCCGACTGAGCTCGTACACCGCGTCGGCGGACTGGGCCTGCAGCCGCTCGTGGCGGCGGATCATGAGCGGCTCCATCGCCATCGATTTGACGGTGTGGACGCCGCTCAAGGTCTCGATGATGAAATTGTGGCGCCGTTCGTCGGTCTGTGACCGGCGCTTCACGGCGGTCCGCAACCGGGCGCCGATCGTCAGCGACAATACCGCGAAGCATACAAGCAAGGCGACCGGAATGACGACCAGCCAGCCGGCGATGAACCAGATCACCCCGATGTAGATGGCCACGAAGGGCAGATCGACCAGCACCAGCGCGGCCTGGCCGGAATAGAACTCGCGCAGCGCATCCATGCCCTGCAAGCGCGCCACATAAGTACCCGCCTCCTCGCGCTCGAATCGGCCGATATCGGCCTTGAGGATCCGATCGAAGGCGGCCACGGCGGCGGTATGCTCGAAACGCGCGCCGATCCAGATCATGACATAGGAGCGGCCGACGCGAAGGGCCGCCTCGACCAGCACGACGCAACACAGTCCGATGACCATGATGCCGAAAGAGTCCAGTGCCGCGTTCGGCAGGATCCTGTCATAGACCTGCAGAATCACGATCGGCAGGGCGAGCGACAACAGATTGATGCCGAACGACGCCGTCAGGACATCGATGCGGCTCCACCCATTCGGCACGGAAAGCTTATGGCGCTGGCTCATCGACACTGGTCCGGAACAGCGAGGGTTCGACAACCATTAGTGGTAAAACTCAGGGCAGACTACTAAATCAAGGGTGATCAGGTATTGAATTCCAACGTTCTATTCCTAGGGCTGTAACCTTTCATAAAGGTAAATAACCGGATATCGCGTCATTCAAGTTTCATCTTGATTGGACATCGAATTCCACCAATATCCCGCATATTGGAGATTAGATTTACATAGAAATACATTGATAGTTTGATATTATCCTTAATGGATTTATTTCGTGCATGAAAATTGGTTGCGAATAAATAAGAGATCACCTTCATGTATACGACATATTAATCTACATCGTGTCTTCTTAACTGGGCCATTCGATTTGATTTGGTCGCAATCGATGCCTGAAAGCGGACCGGTGCCGTTCCGCAGACGGCGAATTGTCCAGCTGGGGTTGCGAGATGGCGAGAGAAGACACGAGGGGCGAAGGCGGCGCGA
This sequence comes from Alphaproteobacteria bacterium, assembly GCA_036445335.1. Taxonomy (GTDB): domain Bacteria; phylum Pseudomonadota; class Alphaproteobacteria; order DSM-16000; family Inquilinaceae; genus JAZFQW01. Next base: position 9,083 of record JAZFQW010000429.1, read on the forward strand.
CGCCGACGGCGAGCGACGATCTTTTCAACATCTTCCCGTCCGATGACGATGATGTTACCGAGCGCGCCGGCGACACGTCGTCGTCGCCCGCTGCCCAACCCGAGCAAAACCTCGATTTGCCCAACATCCATGTCGGCAGCCCGCAAGGCGATGCGGAGGATACCGAACAGCAGATAGTCGTCGGCGACGAGACCGAGGATCTGTCCGGTGAGCAGGATCGGCGTGATGCACGAGAGGACGAGGGCCCGGAGTCGCAGTCGGTCCGGCCT
>JAZFQW010000430.1:0-2457 GCA_036445335.1 Alphaproteobacteria bacterium
CGAGGCACGAGTGCGCATATACGGCAGCGCGTACGTGATCGTATGCGCCGGCTCCTCGGTCTGGTTGGCATTGGGCAATCCACCCCCATGGGTGGAACTGGCCGCGCTGATCCTGCTGTGGTCGACGGCGGTCGTTCTATCTCTTGTGGCGCTGAGCGCGTGCATCATCGCGTTCACGGATCGGGACGCAAAGGTCCCGCACCCGGCCAACGACGTCGACGCCTCGACGATCGCCCGGAGGCTGCTCTACCTGACCCTCTGCACGGCGTTGATCGTGGCCGGACGCCCGGCCCTTGCCGCGCTCTTCATAAGCGTCCCCGTGATCGGGGCCACCCTGCGGGCACATGCCCGGGTGCGGACCGGTCTGTCGCCGCAGTCACCGCCGAATCCGGTGTGGCGAGCGTTTCAAGTCGCTGACCGGCTCATGGGCCGCGCCGTCTGGTCAGTCCTCTCGGGGCCAGTGACATTTGCTATCGCCGCATGGCGCCGATCTTCGGAAATCCGCGAATGTCGCGCTCTGCGGCGGAGCTTCGGCGACCCGGAGGTCCTGATCTATCTGCTCTACGCGGAGCAGCATCAGTTCGACCGTTTCCTGGGTAGCGACGGCGTCCTGCATCCGTTTGCCGGCCAGGTCATAGCGCGCGACTGGCGTCGGCAGATCATGCCGGTCCGCAGCGCCGCCGGGGAGGATCGATTTCGCCGGTCCTCCGAGGGCCTGCTGGTCCATCGGTTCGGCCTGACCAGCATGCGCGAGCACCTGCCGTTCATCGTCGTCGCGGACGCCGAGAACCGGCTGACCCCGTTCCACTGCAACCGCGCGTATCGCCGACGGCGCCGCGACAAGGGCGTGGCGCTGCACGCGGTCGAGCGACAGGTCCATCGGCGGATCGCGGAGGCCATCGCCGCCGCGACGGCCTGATCCACGCGGGACCGCGGCCCGGCGTTGCCATGCGCCTTACGCCGGTCCTGAAGCGCCGATTGTCTCCGCGTGGTGGCAGGCGACCTTGCGGTCTTCGACCATCCGCAGCGGCGGACGTTCCTGGCTGCACACGTCGGTCGCGTGCGGGCAGCGGCCGTGGAAGGCGCAGCCGCTGGGCGGGTTCAGCGGCGACGGCATCTCGCCCTTCAGGACAATCCGCTTGCGCCGGTGCGCCGGATCGACCGTCGGCGTGCTGCCCAGCAGGGCGATGGTGTAGGGATGGCGCGGCCGCGCGAAGATCGCGTTGCTCGGCCCCTGCTCGACCGGCCGGCCGAGATACAGCACCAGTACCTCATCGGCGAGGTGGCGCACGACGCCGAGGTCGTGACTGATGAACAGGTAGGCCAGGTCGAATTCGGCCTGCAGGTCCATCATCAGGTTCAGCACCTGCGCCTGCACCGACAGGTCGAGCGCCGAGACCGGCTCGTCGGCGACCAGGATGCGCGGGTGCAGCATCAACGCCCGGGCAATCGCGATGCGCTGGCGCTGGCCGCCGGAGAACATGTGCGGATAGCGGGTGTAGTGCTCGGGCCGGAGCCCGACCTTGGCCATCATCGCGTGCGCCTGATCGCGCCGCTCGGCGCGCGGCGTGCTGGTGTTGATGACCAGCGGCTCCTCCAGGATCGAGCCAATCTTCTGGCGCGGGTTGAGCGACCCGAACGGGTCCTGGAACACCATCTGCACGGCCTTGCGCAGATCGCGCGCCTGCGCCCGCGTCTGCGCGGTGACGTCGACGCCGGCGATCGTAAGATCGCCGCTGGTCGGCGGCTCGATCAGCGTGACCAAGCGCGCCAGCGTCGACTTGCCCGAGCCGGATTCGCCGACCACGGCCAGGGTCTTGCCGGGCGTCAGATCGAAGGCGACGCCGTCGACCGCCTTCAGCGTGGCCGCCGGCCTGAACATGCCGGCGGAGACCGCGTAGTGGCGGGTCAAGCTCTCGGCCTCCAGCAGCGCCGTCATGCTGGCACCCCGTCCGCCCCGACTGGCGTGTGGCAGCGCACCATGCCGTGGACATCGCCGAACGGATCGGCGCGCAATGCCGGCTGTTCGGCCTGGCAGCGCTCGGCGGCAAACCGGCAGCGCGGGTTGAACAGGCAGCCGCGCGGCCGGTCGTAGGCGCCGGGGACGACGCCGGGCAGCGTCGGCAGGCGGTCGCCGCCGCTGCTGCGCTCGGGCAGCGAGTCGAGCAGCGCCGCGGTGTAGGGGTGCATCGGCGTGCCGAACAGCGGACCGACCGCGCGCTGTTCGACCACCTGGCCGGCATACATCACCACCACCCGCTCGGCCGTTTCGGCCACCACGCCCATATCGTGGGTCACCAGCATCAGCGCCATGCCCTGGTCGCGCTGCAATTCGACCAGCAGATCCAGGATCTGCGCCTGGATGGTCACGTCGAGCGCGGTGCTCGGCTCGTCGGCCAGCAGCAGGCGCGGTTTGCACGAGATCCCCATGGCGATCATCACGCGCTGGCTCATCCC
>JAZFQW010000431.1:0-2197 GCA_036445335.1 Alphaproteobacteria bacterium
AGGACACCCGCACCGAGATCGTCACCGGCATCCCGGTGCCGTCCAGCATCCCGATCCTGGGCAACCTGTTCAAGACCACGACCGACGGAATCGACCGCACCGAGCTGCTGGTGCTGCTGACCCCCAGGGTGATCCGCGACCTGCAGGACGCGCGCGACGTCACCGAAGAGCTGCGCGAACGGCTGAGCGGTCTCGACGCGCTCGGCCCGATCGCGGAATAGCCGATGCCGCCGCTCTTACCAACGGGCACCGGGCGCGGCGGGCGGCGACCGGCCGGCCAGCGCGGCGTCGCCCTGATCGCCGTGCTGTGGACCGTCGCGCTGCTGTCGCTGATGGCGATGGCGTTCCTTGCCGAGACCCGCTCGCACGCCAACCTGACCCGCAACCTGCTGGAGAACGCCAAGGCCGAGGCGCTGGCGGACGCCGGCGTGTACCGCGCCGTCGCCGGCCTGCTGGACGCCGATTTCATCACCGGCTGGCGCGCCGACGGCACGGTCTATACTTTGGCCATGGGCGAGGGCGAGGTCCGCATCACGATCGCCGACGAGGGCGGCAAGATCGACCTCAACCGCGCCCCCGACGCGCTGCTGGCCGGCCTGTTCGGCGCGCTGGGCGTGCCCGAGGGCGAGGCAGCGCCGCTGGTCGACGCCATCGCCGACTTCCGCGACGGCGACGCCCTGCGCCGGGCGGCCGGGGCGGAGGACGCCGACTATGCCGCCGCCGGCCGCGCCTGGGGTGCCAAGGATGCGCCGTTCGAATCGGTCGCCGAGCTGCAGCAGGTGCTGGGGATCGACCGCGCCCTACGTCACCGTCCATTCCGGCCGCGGCCAAGTCAACCCGGCGGCGGCGGCGCGGCCGGTGCTGCTGGCCATGCCGCAGCTCACCGAGGACCAGGTCGACGAGCTGCTGCGGCGGCGCGCCGAAGCCAACGTCGCGTCGCTGCGCCAGACCGGCACCGCGTTCACGATCCGCGCCGAGGCGGTGACCACCGGCGGCGGCCGGTTCGTCCGCGAGGCCCTGATCCAGCGCACCGCCGACCGCAGCGCTCCCTATCGCATCCACGAATGGCGCCGAACCTGGGGCAGCGATGCGGAAGAGGAAGAGGGAGGCGGGGACTGACCGCGCGCCTCGACCGGGCTAGGACCGCCGGCGGCGCAGCAGGTAGGCCGCCGCCCCCAGAATGACCGCACCGGCCAGCACCACGGCGTAGCCGCTGAGCGCGCTTACAATCGCCGGCTCCCAGGCCTCGCCGGCCAGGCGCAGCGCCGTCGCCCACGCCGCCTGGGCCGGCCCCAGCCCGGCGATGCCGCTGATCGGCAGGGCGAAGGCGAGGTTGGCGGCGGCGCCGGCGACCATCACCTCCGGGAACGGCAGGCCGGGCACGGCCGCCGTCGCGGCGAGGAAGGCGATCAGCGAATGAAGGCCCCAGATGGCCAGGGTCAGCGCCGCCATGGCCGCCTGCTGCGGCGGCCGGCGCAGAGTCGTGGCGCCCGAGAGCAGATGGTCGAGCAGGGTCAGCGCGCGCGGCATCGACCGCAACAGCCGGGTCGTTCCGCCATGGACGATCAGGCCGGACGCCGGCAGCGCCAGCAGGGCGACCGCCGCCGCCGCCGCGGCGCCGACGAACGCCGGCCGGCTCCAGCCATGGACCGGCGCGTCGTAGATCGCCGCGGCGCCGCCAAACAGGATGGCGGTGGTCGCGCACAGATCCATAAGCCGCACCAGGATGAGGATTCCCGTGGACCGCGCGAAGCCGAGACCGCGCGCCCGCTTCATCATGATCGGAAAGCTTGCCTCGCCGATGCGGAACGGCAGGACGAAATTGAACATGTTGAGCAGCGCGGCGATCCCGATCAGATCGCGATCGGGCATCGCCAGTCGGCCACTGATCAGCACGCCGAAGCGCCAGGCGCGCAGCCACTGAATCAGCGGCACCAGCGCCAGGGCGGCGGCCAGGCGCGGCAGGTCGGCGTTGTCCACCGCCGCCGCCAGCGCCGCCACGACGGCGTCGGTGAGCAGGAAGTACAGCGCCGCCGCGGTCACTGCGGCGGCCAGCAGGGTGGCGCGCAGCCGGCTAGCCCGCATCACTCACACTGGCCGCGCTGGCCGCGGCCGGGCGTCCCGCCCGCTGCGTCGAAGGCCTCGACCGTAGCGTTGCTACGCTCTTCGGCCTTCTCCTGGCGGCTCGGACCGCCCG
>JAZFQW010000432.1:0-2612 GCA_036445335.1 Alphaproteobacteria bacterium
TCAGCGGCAAGGTTTAGCCCGCGCTTCTCACACTGGCCACGGGCGGCGCGACAGCGCCACTCTCCGGGTCGTGCCCGGGCGGCCCGCCCGCGGCGTCGAACGCCTCGACCGTAGCGCTGCTACGCTCCTCGGCCTTCTCCTGGCGGCTCGCACCGCCCTGTCGCGACGCAGACCGCGGCCAGCGTGAGAAGTGCGGACTGGGTCACCAGAATGCATCGGTACGGCCCCTACCGTCGCGATCCGTTCCATGACGACTACACCCTGTCCGACACCTGGTACCGCGCTCTGACACGTCCGCCCGGTCGCCTGCGCCTTGGGGAATTCGGCGGCGCCCGACCGCCGGTCAGGCGGTGCCGTCGGGCGGTTTCGTCAGCTGGTCGACGCCGTGTCGCCAGGCGCGGTCGAAGGCATCTTCTAGATACCCGTTCACGCCGCGGCAGCCGGCGGCGACGCTGGCCGCCCAGTCGAAATAGGCGCGCTTTCGCTCGGCGTCCCAGCCGTCCGGCGGGCTGTCGACCATGGAGCGCAGGTTGCTCGTCTTGTCGGCCAGCTTGAGCATCCGGGCGCCGTCGGACTTGCCCGGCGCGCGCTCGACCTGCAGCCGTTTGCGCTCCGCCTTGGCCAGCGTCTTGTCGTCGCTGACCTCGGCGACCAGGTCGGCGACGTCGCGGCCGAACTCGGCGGCCAGCTCGTCATGGGTCGCGTCGGTGTCCTCGATAGTGTCGTGCAGCAGCCCACCCAGGATCAGCACGGTGTCGCGGCCCCCGGTTGCCGCCGCCAGCAACCCGGTCACTTCGGCCAGGTGGTTGATGTAAGGCTCGGCGGCCTTGCCCTTGCGCCGCTGATGGACGTGCTTGCGCGCGGCGAACTCGAGTGCCCGGGCGAACTGCAGCACGTCGTCGCTCATGGTCTGGGTCATTTATCCGTTGCGCCGCCTGGTGAGTCGGCCGGGTCGGCCGAGGGGTCTCGAAGACCGACCCATGGTCGACTGTAGCTGGCGACACCGCAAGTCCGGCGTCCTGGGCACCGGGGGTGATGTCGGCTAGGATGTCCGGCGCGAAACGGATGCGGGTGTTGTCATGCGGCATCTGGCGGCGATTTTCGGACTGATCGTTCTTGGCCTTGCGGCGATGCCGGCGCTGGCCGGCGAGGGCCGGGTGGCGCTGGTTGTCGGCAACGGCAACTACAGCCTGCGCGACGACATCCCGGCCCTGCCGAACGCGCCCAACGACGGCCGCGCGGTGGCGGCGGCCCTCGACGGTCTCGGCTTCGACGTGATCACCGTGATCGACGCCGACCGCGCGACCTTCGAACAGGCGCTGCGCGACTTCGGCCGGCGCAGCATCGGGGCGGAGATCGCGCTGTTCTTCTACGCCGGGCATGGGCTGCAGGTCGACCGCGAGAACTACCTGCTGCCGGTGTCGGCCGACATCGAGACCCAGCGCGACCTGGAGTACGAGGCCGTCAGCCTGTCGCAGGTGAAGCGCGAGATGGAATACGCCGGCGCCGACCTCGGGGTGATGATCCTCGACGCCTGCCGCAACAACCCGCTGTCGCGGTCGCTCGCCCGCAGGTCGATGGCGCTGGGCCGCAGCGTGGCGACTGACGCGGGTCTGGCGCCGGTCCAGGGCGCGCGCGGCATGCTGATCGCCTATGCCACCGACCCGGACAACGTGGCATTGGACGGCGAGGGCCGGAACAGCCCGTTCACGACCGCGCTGGTCGAGCATATCGGCGACCCCGACCTGGACGTGCGGGTGATGTTCGGGCGGGTGCGCGGTATGGTCGTGGACATGACCGACGGCGCCCAGACCCCGTGGGTCGAGGAGGCGGTCATCGGCGAGTTCCGCTTCAACCCGACAGGATCGGAACCGGCGGGCGCGGCGCCGATTGCGGCGGTCGGCCCGCCCACGATCGCCACCGAGGTGGTGTTCTGGCAATCCGTCCAGACCATCGCCGCGGCCGATGCCAAGGTCGCCGCGCTGGAGAGCTACCTGCGGCGCTACCCGGAGGGCGAGTTCGCCGAACTGGCCGAGATCCAAATGGGCGCACTGGCCGATCGCGACGGCGCCGTGGCGACCGTGCGTGCGTCGACGGTCGGGGACACCCAGACCGCCGCCATCGCCCCCGTCGCGCCGCCGACCGCCGAGCGGACGAGCGCGGGCGCGCGCGGTCTGATCGAGCGCGCGGAACAGGACGATCGGGAGGCGCAGGTGGATCTGGCGTTCCGGTTCGAGACCGGGGACGGTGTCGGCCAGGACGATGCGGAGGCGGCGCGGTGGTATCGTGTGGCCGCCCAGCGGGGGTCCCCCGTGGCACAGGACAGCCTGGGCGACATGTATGCCCTGGGGCGCGGCGTGGCGGTCGACCATGCCGAGGCGCGGCGGTGGTGGGCTCTGTTCGAGGACCACGATGCCGCCGGGCTGGCCGAGGCGGCCGCCTGGTATCGAACCAGGGCGGAGCAAGGCGACGTTCGGGCGCAGAACAAGATCGGCATCATGCACCGCGATGGCCGCGGCGTGCCGCAGGACGACCCGGAGGCCGTGCGGTGGTCCCGCCTGGCCGCCGAACAGGGTTATGGCGCCGCCCAGGTCAACCTCGGATGGATGTAC
>JAZFQW010000433.1:0-11090 GCA_036445335.1 Alphaproteobacteria bacterium
CGATCTCGTAGTGTCCGCCGATGCCTTCGGGAAATCGCACCTCCCGCACGGCGACGAATTCGGTGCCGCTCTCGGCGCCGAACGTGACCACCCAGCCGGATCCGTACGGCACGGTGACCCAGCCGCCGACGCTGGCGTCGCCGGGCCGCACCCCGGTCCGGAACAGCGCGTCGGTCGCCCTCGCCGCGGCGACATCCTTGTCGAAGATTGCCCGTCCGAGCCGTTCCGACCGTTCGACCTCGACGCGCATCTCCGTCGGCGTGGCGACGGTCGAGCGTGCGCCCGCGCCGGTGCCAATCGGCGCACACGCCCACAGCACCAGCGCCACGGTGGTGACCGCGAACCTCACCGGCGGGTCCGTCCGTTGGTCGGTCCGGCCACGTGCGTTACCGGATCACCGCCGGATCCGCGAATGCCGGGCCCGTGCGGTCATCTCTTCGATGTCGTGCGGTACGCCGGGCCGAGGAAGAACTCCCAGACGCCGTAGGCCGTCGCCGCGGCGGCAAGGACCAGCCACAACGGCTCGTCCTGGAAGAATTCGAACACCAGCCAGGCGACGCACAGGATGATCACCCCGACGCGGCGTTCGACCGGGCGAAACCAGGGATGTGGCTCGCTGGCCATCACGGCCGCAAGACTTTCGGACATCGGTGCGACAGGGTCGGGTCCATCCGCCGATCATAGGCGAGATCGTCGCTGCGCGCGAGCCGAACGGCGCCCTCGATCGCCGCCTGCGCGCCCGGCGGCGACCGTTCGCCGCTTGACCTGTGATCCGCCGTCGGGCACGTCGTGTCCCATGCCGACATCGACGCTGACATTTCCCGTCGACGCGATCCCGCGGCCGGGCGAGGTGCTGGGGGTCGCACCGGGGGTCCATTGGGTGCGCATGCCGCTGCCGTTCGCACTCGACCACGTCAACCTCTGGCTGCTCGACGACGGCGATGGCTGGTGCCTGGTCGACACCGGAATCTGCAACGATTCGGTGAAGGCACAGTGGCGGACGCTGTTCGACGGGGCGCTGGCGGGTCGGCCGATCGGCCGCGTCGTCGTCACCCATTTCCATCCCGATCACATGGGGCTGGCGGGCTGGCTGACCGCGCGTTACGACGCCGAGTTGCTGATGGCGCGCACCGAGTGGCTGGTCGCTCGCTCGCTGTGGCTCGACGACGGCGCCGATACCGCCGAGGCTTATGCGCGGTTTTACCGTCGCGCCGGCCTGCCGGGCGGGCTGGTCGACGCTCTCAAGCACCGCAACGGTATCTATCGCCGCTCGGTGTCGCCGGTCCCGCCGATATTCAGCCGTCTGCAGGACGGCGACACGCTGACGGTCGGCGCCCGCGAGTGGCGTGTGATCGTCGGCCACGGCCATGCGCCGGAGCATCTCTGCCTCTATTGCGGCGAACTCGGCCTGCTGATCTCCGGCGATCAGGTGCTGCCCAGGATCAGCCCGAATATCAGCGTGTGGCCCGCCGAGCCCGACGCCGACCCGCTGGATGACTTCCTCGCCAGCATGCCGGCGTTCGCGCCGCTGCCGGCGGACACCCTGGTCCTGCCGTCGCACGGGCCGCCGTTCCGCGGGCTCGGCGCCAGGCTCGACCAGCTCGGCCAGCACCACCGCGAGCGGCTGGTGGAGACCGCAACGGCGTGCGCCGGCCCGGCGACGGTGATGGCGGTCACCGGCGCCTTGTTCAAGCGCGAGCTCGATGACCACCAGTTCATGTTCGCCGTCGGCGAGACCCTGGCCCACCTCAACCACCTGGTCGCGCGCGGTCGGATCACCCGTTCCGCCGATGCCGACGGCATCCTCAGGTTCGTCGCCGTGTAGAGGCGGGGGTCGACTCGCGACCCGGACACAATGCCGCTACCGAATCCGATCGATCTTGGTGTCTTGAGGCCTTTGTCGTGAAAAGGCTTCACGCCAACAGCCATACCGCGTGACAGGAGGCAGCCGATGCGCAGCGAGAAGCTCGAATTCCCCGGTACGTCGGGCCAGAAACTGGCGGCCCGGCTGGACAGCCCCGACACGCCGCCGCGCGCCTACGCGCTGTTCGCACACTGCTTCACCTGCACCAAGGACATCTTCGCCGCCAGCCGCATCGCCCAGGCGCTGGCCGACGGCGGCATCGCGGTGCTGCGGTTCGATTTCACCGGACTGGGGTCGAGCGAGGGCGAGTTCGCGAACACCAATTTCACGTCGAACGTCGCCGACCTGCTGTGCGCCGTCGACTATCTGCGCGAGACCCGCGAGGCGCCGAAGATCCTGATCGGCCACAGCCTGGGCGGCGCGGCGGTGCTGGCCGCCGCCGAGTCGGTCGAGGAGGCCAGCGCGGTCGCCACCGTCGGCGCGCCGTACGATCCCGGCCACGTCGCCCACCTGTTCAAGGACAGCGTCGCCGAGATCGAGGCCAAGGGCGAGGCCGAAGTGCTGCTGGTCGGACGGCCGTTCCGAATCCAGAAGCAGTTCATCGACGACATCCAGGGCCAGAAGCAGGAACAGCGCATCGGCGCGCTGGGGAAGGCGCTGCTGGTCTTCCATTCGCCGGTCGACCAGACCGTCGGCATCGACAATGCCGGGCTGATCTTCGGCGCCGCCAGACACCCCAAGAGCTTCGTGTCGCTGGACCGGGCCGACCACCTGCTGTCGCGCCGCGCCGACGCGGAATACGTCGCGTCGGTGCTCGCGGCATGGGCGTCGCGCTATATCGACGCCCAGGGCGCGCCGAGGGTCGACGTCAAGCCGGTCAAGGACGCGGTGGTGGTTCAGGAGACCGGCTGGGGCAGGTTCCAGCAGGCGATCGCCGCCGGGCCGCACCGGCTGTTGGCCGACGAGCCGGAGAGCTATGGCGGCAAGGACACCGGGCCGACGCCGTACGGCCTGCTGCTCGCAGGGTTGGGCGCGTGCACCGCGATGACCGTGCGAATGTATGCGGATCGCAAGAAGTGGCCCTTGGAGCGGGTCCGCGTCACACTGCGCCACGAGAAGATCCACGCGGAGGACTGTGCCGACTGCGAGACCAAGGTTGGGCGGATCGACCACATCAGCCGCGACCTCGCGTTCTTCGGCGACCTCGATGCCGACCAGCGCGCCAGGCTGCTGGAAATTTCCGAGAAGTGCCCGGTGCACCGCAGCCTGCATGCCGAAGTCAAGATCGACACCGCCGAAGCGGATCGATGAGCGAGTCCGAAACCCTACGCCCGGCCGCCCCGGACGACGCGGCGGCGGTCGCGGCGCTGACCGATGCCGCTTACGGGAAATTCGTCCCGCGCATCGGTCGTTCGCCGATGCCAATGACGTTCGACTACGCGCGCGTCATTGCCGAGCACCCGGTCTGGGTGATCGATGCCACGAACGGCCCGTGTGCCGTCCTCTATCTAATTCCGCGCGACGACCATCTGATGATCGAGAGCATCGCGGTCCATCCGGAGGTGCAGGGGAGGGGCATGGGTCGGCGGCTTATGGCGCTCGCGGCGGACGAGGCGAGGCGCCTGGGAGTGCCGGAAATCCGTCTCTACACCAACGTGAAGATGACCGAGAACATCACCTTCTACCGGCGGCTCGGCTATGAAGAGGTTGAACGCCGTCACAAGGACGGGTTCGACCGTGTCTACATGCGGCTGCAGGTCGCACACCGCGGATGATACCGGCGTATCGGAGTTTCCGAGTGTCGCCCATCATTCCTCTGACTGGCGGATCAAACGTCCACCCGGCGGAGTGTACATGGACTTTGCCGCCCTAACCCGCATCTCTCAAACTGGCAACGGTCGACCACGCGGCAAGTAAGCCGGTCCGTGACCCCGGCACCTTCGGGTCGCACCGAAATTGTCACGATCGTCTCGAGACAATACGGCCGTTGTCTCCGATCGGCTGTGACATTATCCTGAGACAATCCGAAATCATTTTGCTAATTGGGGGACAATCGTACCCCGGGGGACGACGACAATGTGGCTGCCGACCCTGACCGACCGTCCGGGGCCGAAATATCTGCGCATCGCCGACGCGCTGTCGGAGGACGTGTATGCGGGCCGGCTGACGGCCGGCGACCGGCTGCCGACCCATCGCGACCTGGCATGGCGGCTGGGGGTCACCGTCGGCACCGTCAGCCGCGCCTATGCCGAGGCGGAGCGGCGCGGCCTGCTGGTCGGCGAAGTCGGCCGCGGCAGCTTCGTCAAGGCCGGGACACGGTCGACCGCGACCCTGGCGATGCCCGACCCCGCCGGCCCGTCGGCGATCGAGCTGGGCATCAACCGACCGCCGGCGGCGCTGTCGGCGCCGGAGTTCGCCGCCGCCCTGGCCGAGCTGGCGCAGTCGGGCGACCTGGTCGACCTGATGAACTATCAGGACCATACCGGGCGCTGGGAGCACCGGGTCGCCGGCGCGGCATGGATCGGCCGGCGCGGGCTAGACGTCGAGCCCGAGCGGGTCATGCTGACCAGCGGCGCCGAACACGGCATCGCCGCGGCGCTGATGGGGCTGACCGATCCCGGCGACGTGGTGCTGGTCGAGGAGCTGACCTGGTCGGGGACGCGGGCGCTGGCCAGCCTGCAGCGGTTGTCGCTGAAGCCGGTGGCGATGGACCGCCAGGGCATGCTGCCCGACGCGTTCGAGGCGGCCTGCCGGGCCAGCGGCGCGCGCATGCTGTACACCATGCCGACGATCCACAACCCGACCGCGGCGATCATGCCGGCCGAGCGGCGCGCCGCGATCGCCGCGATAGCCCGCGGCTACGGCGTCACCATCGTCGAGGACGACGTCTACGGCATGCTGGCCGAGGACCGGCCGCCGCCGCTGTCCGCTTTCGCGCCGGAACGCAGCATCTACATCACCTCGGCGTCGAAGTGCCTGGCGCCGTGCCTGCGCGTCGGCTACGCCGCGCTGCCGGAGGACCGCATCGGCCGTTTCACCGCGGCTGCCAGGGCGCTCAACTGGATGGCGCCGCCGGTCGAGGCGGAGATCGCCTCGCGGTGGATCCGCACGGGCACCGCGGAAACGCTGGAGGCGAGGGTCCGGCGCGACGCCATGGCCCGCCAGCGTGTGGCGGCGGAGGCGCTGGACGGCCTCGCCTATCACACAGTGCCCGGCAGCTTCCATCTGTGGCTGGCACTGCCCGAGCCGTGGCGCACCCAGGATCTGGTCACGGCGGCGCGGGCCCGTGGCGTGTCGATCACGTCGACCGAACTGTTCGTGCCCGGCCGCGCGGAGACGCCGCACGCGGTCCGCCTGACCGTCAGCGCGACCCGCGACCGGGCGGAGCTGGCCCGCGGCCTGGCGGTCGTCGCCCGGGTCCTGCGCCAGTCGCCGGAACCCTGCCTGGCGGTGGCGTAGAAGGATTCGCCAATATGTACACGCCGACGCCGTTCGCCGAGGCCGACCTGGCGCGCCTGGCCGACATCGTGCGTGCCAACAGCTTCGGACTGCTGGTGACCAACGGCGAACCGGCACCGACGGCAAGCCATCTGCCGTTCCTGCTGGACTTCGACGTGGGCACCGGGCAGGGGCGGCTGCTGTGCCACGTCGCCCGGGCCAATCCGCACTGGCGCGGGATCGCGACGGCAGGCGTGGCGCTGGCGGTCTTTTCCGGGCCGCACGGCTACGTCTCGCCGCGCTGGTACCGGACCGCGCCCGCCGTGCCGACTTGGAACTACGTCGCGGTACATGTCGAGGGACCCGCCCGGGCGATCCACGACCCGGCGGCGCTGCGCGCCATCGTCGCGCGGCTGGCCGACCGTCACGAAGCGGGCGCGCCGGATGCCTGGTCGATCGAGGCGTTGCCGTCGGACTTTTTCGATCGCCAGCAGAAGGCGATCGTCGGGATCGAGATCGCCGTAGAGCGCATCTCCGGCAAGCGCAAGCTCAGCCAGAACCGCCCGGCCGCCGATCGCGCCGGCGTCGTCGCCGCGCTCGAGTCCGACGGCGATCCTCTGGCCAGGGACCTTGCCGCCGAAATGCGCGCCCGAGAGCTGGAGTGAGATCGGTCCCGGAATGTCGCGGGATCGGTTTTGCCGACAGGCCGCCATGCGGACGATTGGCCGAGTATCCACTATGTTCGTAAGAAGTCTCAGGAATGACCCATAACGCTTTGAATATACTGTCTATCCAGTCGTCGGTTGCCTATGGGCATGTGGGCAACAGCGCGGCGGTTTTTCCGCTGCAGCGGCTCGGCATCTCGGTGTGGCCGGTGAACACCGTGCATTTCAGCAACCACACCGGCTATGGCGACTGGCGCGGCCCGGTGCTGCCCGCCGCCGATATCGCGGCGGTGATCGACGGGATCGAGCGGCGCGGCGTGCTGCCGGACTGCGACGCGGTGCTGAGCGGCTATATGGGCGACGCGTCGCTGGGCAAGGTGATCGTCGACGCGGCGGCGCGGGTCAAGGCGGCGAACCCCGGCGCGCTGTATTGCTGCGACCCGGTGATGGGCGACGTCGGCCGGGGGATCTATGTGCGGCCCGGCATCCCCGACTTCATGCGCGACCAAGCGGTGCCCGCCGCCGACATCATCACGCCCAACCAGTTCGAGCTGGAGATCCTGACCGGGATGGTGCCGGCCACCCTGGACGACTCGGTGGCGGCGGCGCACAGGGCGCGGGCGCTGGGCCCCGACCTGGTGCTGGTGACCAGCCTGCGGCGCGGCGACGGCCCGGCGGACGCGATCGAGATGCTGGCGGTGTCGGGCGTCGGCGCATGGCTGGTCGCGACGCCGCTGCTGCCGCTGGAGGTCAACGGCGCCGGAGATGCCGCGGCGGCGCTGTTTCTGGCCCATATCCTCAGGTCCGGCGACCCGGCGGCGGCGCTCGGCCGCACCGCTGCCTCGATCCACGCGGTCATGGAGGCGACTGTGGCCGCCGGCGCGACCGAGATCCAGCTGATCGCCGCCCAGGATGCCATCGCCGCCCCGCCGACCCGATTTCGGGTCGACAAGGTCCGGTAGACAGGTTTTCACACTACGCCGGGGCATCGTGGCTTCGTGACTTCGTGGTGAAATGACCCACAGCTGGAAGCATGTGCCGGTCCCGGCATCATTCGATGCGTGTGGCGGGTCGAGCGCGCCGTTTCGGATCGCCCTTGGCAGGGCGGCCGGTGGGGCATAATTATACCAAAGCTCGCTGATAGTGACCCATATGACCGGGTTCCCTTGCCCGCTCGCTGCGTTGCGCTCCGCTGGCGGTGCGCAGGCACCGCGGCGCGAACCGCGCCTGACGGGCGGACAAGGGAACCCGGTCATATGGGTCACTATCAGCGATCCTTGGTATAAGGCGGCCATGCTGGATTTCGGCGTTACCCTGCTGATCGTCGCCGGGCTGCTGGCGCTGATCGGGCTGCTGCAGCCGCTGGCGCGGCGCCTGGGGCTGCCGCATTCGGTGCTGCTGGCGGGGCTGGGGATCGGCGTCGGCGCGGTGTCCGCCTTCGCGTCGACGACCTACGGCCTGGGACCCCTGGGCAACATCGCCCGCAGCATCGACGCGCTGACCTTCAGCTCCGAGGCGATCCTGTTCCTGTTCCTGCCGGTGCTGCTGTTCCAGACCGGTCTGACGATCGACGTGCGGCGGATGGTCGACGACATCGCGCCGATCCTGGCTCTGGCGGTGGTCGCGGTGGTGCTGACCACCGCGGCGGTCGGTTTCGCCCTGGCCGCCGTTTCGGGCGCCGGCCTGGTGGTCTGCCTGATGCTGGGGGCGATCGTCGCCACCACCGACCCGGTCGCCGTCGTCGGCATCTTCCGCGAGCTCGGCGCGCCGCGGCGGCTGTCGATCCTGATCGAGGGTGAGAGCCTGCTGAACGACGCCGCGGCGATCGCGCTGTTCACCGTGCTGCTGGGGCTGGCGGTGACCGGGCAGGAGCCGGACTGGAGCGACGGCGTGGTGCTGTTCGCCGGGGTGTTCGCCGGCGGCGCCGCGGTCGGCGTGGCCGGCGCCTGGGCCATCCTGGCGATGCTCAAGCCGCTGCGCGAATTGGCGATGGCGGAGATGACGATCACCCTGGCCGGCGCCTATGCCACCTTCATCGTGGCGGAGATCCTGCTGGACGCCGGCGTCGTCGCGGTGGTGGCCGCCGCCCTGGTGATCGGCGCGGTCGGCCGTACCCGGGTGACGCCGCGAACCTGGAGCGGGCTGGTCGACATCTGGAACCAGCTCGGCTTCTGGGCGTCGTCGCTGATCTTCATCTTCGCCTCGATGCTGGTGCCGCGGTTCCTGGCGAACATCAGCCTGGCCGACGGCACGCTGCTGGTGGTGCTGGTCGCCGCCGCCTTCGCGGCGCGCGCGGCGGTGCTGTATGGCCTGCTGCCGGGGCTCAGTGCGGCGGGCCTGGCCGACCGGGTCGGCGGCGCCTACAAGCTGGTGATCCTGTGGGGCGGGCTGCGCGGTGCGGTCACTCTGGCGCTGGCCCTGGCAGTCACCGAAAACCTGCTGCTGGCGCCGGAGATCAAGCAATTCGTCGGCGTGCTGGCGACCGGCTTCGTGCTGTTCACCCTGCTGGTCAACGCCACGACACTGCGGCCGGTGATGCGGCTGCTCAGGCTCGACCGGCTGTCGCCAGTGGAGCAGGCGATGCGCAACCGGGCGATCGAGATGGCGCTGGAGACCGTCGCCGACAAGGTGGCGGCGACCGCCGCGGGCCACCACATCGCGCCGGAGCTGGGCGATGAGGTCGCCGGCGCCTATCGCGGCCGGCTGGCGGCGGCGGCCGACGGCGAGCCGATGGGGCCGTTGACCGAGGCGGACCAGCTGGGCATCGGCCTGGTGGTCCTGGCCAACCGCGAGCTGGAGCTGTACGTCGACCACTACGCCGACCAGACGGTGTCGAGCCGCATGGTGGCGGTGCTGATCGCCAAGGCCGGTCGGCTGCGCGACGCCGCGAAGGCCGGCGGATGCGACGGCTATCTGGCGATGGCGCGGTCCAGCCTGCGGTTCCGGCTCGGCTTCCGGCTCAGCGGAGCGCTGCATCGCCGGCTGGGCATCGAGCGGTTCCTGGCGCGCCGGCTGGCCGACCGTTTCGAGACCGTGCTGATCACCCGCATGGCGCTGGAGGAGCTGGTCGTGTTCACCGGCGCCAAGCTGACCGCGCTGCTGGGGCCGGCGATCGCGGCGCGGCTGGGCGCGGTGCTGGAGGAACGGCTGGCCGGCGGGCATGCCGCGCTGGAGGAGCTGCGGCGGCAGTATCCCGACTATGCACGGGCGCTGGAGGAGCGTTTCCTGCGCCAGGCGGCGCTGCGCATGGAGGAGGCGGAATACCGCATGCTGCTGGACGAATCGATGATCAGCCCGGAGATCTACCAGGACCTTCAGGAGCGGCTGGGGCAGGGCTGGACGGCGGTCGCCGGGCGGCCGAAGCTCGACCTGGGGCTCGACACGCAGATGCTGATCAAGCAATTTCCGATGTTCGACGCGCTGCCGGACAAGGGGCTGCGCCAGGTCGTCGCGCTGCTGCGGCCGCGCTTCGCCTATCCCGGTGAGCGGATCATCGCGGTCGGCGAGCGCGGCGATTCGATGTACTTCATCTCCTCCGGCGCGGTCGAGGTGGAGCGCGAGGGCAACCGTTTCCAGCTTCGCCGCGGCGACTTCTTCGGCGAGCTGGCGATGCTGGCGAATCGCCGCCGCACCGCCAGCGTCACGGCGGTCGCCTATTGCCAACTGCTGGTGCTGAACAGCCGCGCCTTCCGCCGTTTCGTCCGCGGCAATGCCGACCTGCGCAGCCGTATCCGCGAGGTCGCCGATCGGCGCCTGAGGGAGACCGGCCAGGCCATCGCCGCCGACCGCCCCGCCCGGCCGCCATCCGAAGGGTCGGCCGAAGCGGCGGACTGAACAGGGCGTCGGCCGGGGCGACGGGATCGCCGAGGCGCTCGACCCCGACACCGAGTACCGCGTCCGCAGCGCGACATTGACCATGGACGATCCGACCCGCGATCGCCCCACGGCTGGTGGGAGTTACCCGCCGGCGGCGGGCTGGCCGGCGGTGGCGAACCAGGCGACGATGGAGCGGGCGAACGGGATCCGGTCGAACCGGTCGGCCAAGGCGCCCAATATCGCCCGGCCGTAATCCGGCGGCGACAGCGTCTCCTGAAGCCGCAGTGTGTCTGCGCCGGCGCGCCGCAGCGCGGCCTCGTCGCCGGCCATGGCGCGCGTCAGGTCGGCCATGATCTCCGCGGCCAGGTCCAAGCCCCGTCGGGTGGAATCCAGGGTCGCGGCGACCAGCTCCGCCGGCGGGTCGATGAGCGCCTCGTCGGAATCCGCGGCGTCGGCGAACAACGGGTGGGATCGGACGGACTCGCGCAGGGCGTCGATGATCGCCCTGGCGACCGGGCCGTCGCCGTCGGCCGGCGTCGTGGCGCGGTAGACCGCAGTCAGGAGCCCGGCATAGGCGGCCGCGCCCGATTGCGCCGTGGCCTCGGTTGCGGCCAGCGGGGCCGCTCGCTCGACGACGTCGCGCAACCGGTCGGCGTCGGCGACGGACAGCGCCGCCGCAGGCGACGAGCGCGCCAGATGCGCCGCACGGTCGACGACCGCGATCATCAGCGCCCACGCCAACGGCGTCCGGTCCGCGCCCGCCGGATTGGCCGCCGCGTCGACCGACGCCGCAAGCGCGGCATCGGCGTACAGCGCGCGCCGCTCGCCCAGCATGCGCAGCGCCGCCGCCAGCGGCCCGGCATCGGCGGCGCCATCGCCGGCCGATCCGGCGAGGTCGCGCGGCAGCGAGTCGATGACCGCGGCGGGTGCAAGGTTGTCGGCCAGCAGGATGTCGCGCACATAGCCCGCCAGCACATCGGCGAGGCGGGCCCGGGCGCGCGCCGCGCCGACCGACAGGTAATCCAGCTCGTCGCGGACGTCCGCGCCGTGCCACCTTCGCTCGGTCGGCGCCAGAGCACGAGCCTGTGCGCACACGCCAATGAGGTCGGCGCCGGCCGGCCCGGTGACGAACGGTTCGTAGGACAGCCGCAGACCACAGCGGTTGCGCGCGTCGGTCTGCGCTGCGTCGCAAGTGGTCCGGTCGGCGTCGAGGCAGGCGCCGCAATGGAGGTCGATGCGCTCGCACCACGGCGTGTCGGTGAACAGCGGCTGATCACCAGGCGGCGTGGCGATCAGGTCGTCGATCA
>JAZFQW010000434.1:0-4691 GCA_036445335.1 Alphaproteobacteria bacterium
CGGCGATGACCGCCGCCGACCTGCACGACCGGCTTGCCGAGCTGGGCGCGGCGTCGATCGTCCGGGCGCTCGACGGCTTGGCGCGCGGCACCCTGGAAGCGGTGCCGCAGCCCGAGGCTGGCGTGACCTACGCGGCGAAACTGACCCGCGACGACGGGCGCATCGACTGGCGCGACGCGGCCCATGTCGACCGCCAGGTGCGCGCCCTGACGCCGTGGCCCGGCGCCTGGTTCGAGGTCCGCGGCGAGCGGCTGAAGGTGCTGCGGGCGGACCGGGTGGCGGCGCCGCCGGGGCGCGCCGGCTTGGTGCTCGACGACCGGCTAGCGGTGGCCTGCGGCGCCAACGGCGCGATCCGCCCGACCCTGCTGCAGCGGCCCGGCAAGGCGGCGATGGACGCCGCCGACCTGCTGCGCGGCTTCCCCATCGAACCGGGGACGCGGCTGTGACCCGCTACAAGCTCACCATCGAGTACGACGGACGGCCGTTCGTCGGCTGGCAGCGGCAGGCGAACGGTCCGTCGGTGCAGCAGGCGCTGGAGGAGGCGATCGAGGCCTTCTGCGGCGAGACCGCGCAGGTCCTCGGCGCCGGGCGGACCGACGCCGGGGTGCACGCGCTGGGCCAGGTCGCCCATGTCGACCTGGCGAAGGGGACTGCGCCGGATACCGTCCGCGATGCCGTCAACCACCATCTGAAGCCGCTGCCGGTGGCGGTGCTGGCGGCCGCGGCCGTCGGCCCCGACTTCAACGCCCGCACCTCGGCGGTGCGGCGCTCGTATCGCTACCGCATCGTCAATCGCCGGGCGCCGCTGACGCTGGACGCCGGCCGCGCCTGGCAGGTGCGGCCGCGCCTGGCAGGTGCGGCCGCCGCTGGACGCCGCCGCGATGGACGAGGCGGCGCAGCTTTTGGTCGGCCACCACGACTTCACCAGCTTCCGCGCCGCCGAGTGCCAGGCGAGGAGCCCGCTGAAGACCGTCGACCTGCTCGCCGTCGTGCGCGACGGCGAGCGCATCGGCGTCGCCGCCGAGGCGCGGTCGTTCCTGCACCACCAAGTCCGCAACATGGTCGGCACGCTGATGCTGGTCGGCGCCGGCCGGTGGCGCGCGGCGGACATCGCCGACGCGCTGGCCGCCCGCGATCGCGCCGCCGCCGGCCCGACCGCGCCGGCCGACGGGCTCTACCTGGTCGCGGTCGGCTATCCCGGCTGAATGAGACCGTCGGACACGCCCAGGATTATCAGCGACAGCACATAATCGGCGAACACCAGCCCGGCCGCCAGAGGGCCGGCGATGTTCAGCGCGGTCTTCACCACGAACCACAGATAGACCAGCACCGCCAGCTTCAACGCCAGGCCGGCGATCGCGATCAGCGGCTCGGGCAGTGCGCCGGTCTCGGCGATAATCACGACCGGCAGCAGCACGGCCGTCTGGATGACGCTGGACCAATTGTAGGCGACCAGGAAGTCGACATAGCGCTCCTGGCGGTCGATCCACCGGGTCACCGAGATCATGATCACCGGAAACGCGGTCCAGCCGATCACATAGATCAGACCCTCGATCGCCACCACCTTCGACAGGCCGATCTCGCCCAATTGGCCCCAATAGTGGAACGCCTGGAACAGCGCGTATGCCGGCAGCACCACGACGGCGGCGAAGAAGCTCTTCACGGCGCCCGCCGGGCTGCGCTCGAAGAACGCCATGCCACCGGTATCCGCCCGCGCCAGGCGGTAGGCGCCGTAGATCGCGCTCGCCATGTCGTTGAGCGTCACCATCCGGGGCGGCGCGATGGGTCGAAAAAGTCCGTCAGGATCGCCTCGTATATCTCGGCCAACGCCATGATGTCGGCCGTCGCGGCGTGCTCGTCGACCTGGTGGATGGTCCGGCTGATCAATCCGAACTCGACCACCGGACAGTGGTCCTTGATGAACCGCGCGTCGGACGTGCCGCCGGTGGTGCTGAGCACCGGTCGCCGCCCGGTCACCCGTTCGACCGCGCCGGCGACCAGGTCACTGAGCGCTCCCGGTGGGGTCACGAAGCTGTCGCCGCTGGACCGCAGGGTCAGCTCGTAGTCGCCGCCGACAGCGTCGAAGGTGCGGCGGATCCACGCCTCCAGGCCGGCCGTCGTGTACCGGTCGTTGAACCGGATATTGAAGGCGGCGGTGGCCCGGGCGGGGATCACGTTGGCCGCCGGATTGCCGACGTCGATCGTGGTGATCTCCAGGTTGCTCGGCTCGAAATAATCGGTCCCCCGGTCCAGCGGCTCGGCGGTCAGGCCGGCCAGCATGGCCACCACGCGGTTGGCCGGATTGTCGGCCTGGTGCGGGTAGGCGGTGTGCCCCTGCACCCCGCGCACGGTCAGCCGGCCCGACAGGCTGCCGGCCGATCTTGATCATGTCGCCCAGCACCTCGGGATTGGTCGGCTCGCCGACCAGCGCCGCGTCCGGGACCTCGCCCTGCGCGGCCAGCCACCCCAGCACCTTCACCGTGCCGTTGACCGCAGCCGCCTCCTCGTCGCCGGTGATCAGCAGGCTGATCGAGCCGCCGAAGTCCGGACCGGCACGTTCCACGAACCGCTCGGTGCCGGCCAGGAAGGCGGCGATCGCGGATTTCATGTCGGCGGCGCCGCGGCCAAACAAGATACCGTCGACGATCTCGCCGCCGAACGGGTCGTGGCGCCACGCCGCGGCGTCGCCGGCCGGCACCACGTCGGTATGGCCGGCGAAGCAGAGGTTCGGCGCACCATCGCCGAATCGCGCGTACAAATTGTCGATGTCGGCGTGGCCGGGCTCAGAGAACACCAGGCGCCGGCAGAGGAACCCCAATCCCTCGGCCGCCAGCTGGACCTCGTCCAACGCGCCTAGGTCGGCCGGTGTGACGCTGGGCCGGCGCACCAGCGCTTGGGTCAATGACACCGGGTCGATCGCGGCCATCGTGGACGGTTCATCAATCGCGCAGCAAGTCGTTGATCGACGTCTTGGCGCGGGTCCGCTCGTCGACCTGCTTGACGATCACGGCGCAGTACAGGTTCGGCCCCGGCGTGCCGTCGGGCAGCGGCCGGCCCGGCAGGGTGCCCGGCACCACCACCGAATAGGCCGGGACCCGGCCGCGATGCACCGTCCCGGTGGCGCGGTCGACGATCTTGGTCGACGCGCCGATGAAGACGCCCATCGAGATCACCGCGCCCGTCTCGACCACGACGCCCTCGGCGATCTCGGCGCGGGCGCCGATGAAGCAGTCGTCCTCGACGATCACCGGGCCGGCCTGCAGCGGCTCCAGCACGCCGCCGATCCCGGTGCCGCCGGAGATGTGGACGTTGCGGCCGATCTGCGCGCACGAGCCCACGGTCGCCCAGGTGTCGACCATGGTGCCGCTGTCGACATAGGCGCCGACATTGACGAAGCTGGGCATCAGCACCACGCCGGGCGCGATGAACGCCGACCGGCGGACCACCGCGGTCGGCACCACGCGGAAGCCGGCGGCCCGGAACCTGGTCTCGCCCCAGCCGGCGAACTTCGACGGCACCTTGTCCCACCACGTCGCGCCGCCCGCGCCGCCGGCGATCGGCGCCGCGTCGCTGAGCCGGAACGACAGCAGCACCGCCTTCTTCAGCCACTGGTTGACCCGCCACGCGCCGTCGATCTTCTCCGCCACGCGCAGGCGGCCGGAATCGAGGCCGTCCAGAGCCGCCTCGACCGCGTCGCGCGCTGCCCCGGTGGTCGTCGGGGTCAGCCGCTCGCGGTCCTGCCAGGCGGCATCGACGGCCTCTTGAAGCTGGGGATCGGTCATGGCGCGCCGCCAAGCCTGTCAATCGGTCGGGGCGCGCACCATGGGTCAGCCCCCGGCCGATTGTCAACCGCGCGGCGGCGGTGGTGGTGGGTCAACCCGATGACGGGCTGCTTGTAGCCATTAGCAGAAGTCGGTACTGCCGCAGGAGGTCGAACACCAGCCGAAAGAGCCACTGCGACAGACGCTGGTCGAGATCGGGGCCAAAGTTGTCCGCCATGGTCGCACCGTCACGTTCCAACGGGCGGAGGTTGCCGTGCCTCGGCACCTGTTTTGGGAAATCCTGCGGCGAATAAATGAATTTCGACTAAGACCCGCTCCGGCGTAGTTCGTGGGAATCGACGGCGAGGAGAAAGCGACAGGAGGGGTGTGTCTGAATGGCGGAAAATCTGGACCTATGGTCCTCCAAGCGAGGGCCGATCTCCAAAATTGGTCCATCGGATGGCTGCGGAAGGGATACAGTTCCCTTGGCGGTGGAACGGCGGTACGATTTCTCTGAATTCGGAGGTTTTCTGGGAAATGTCGGTTAAGGACTAAGCCGGCTAGGCGTGAAACGCGCGCCGGCGCGCGCGACGTGGGGGACGGGCCATGGAACAACAGCAGGAGCAGATCCTGAGTTTCCTGAACCAGGCGATCGACGTGGTGGTCGCCTACGGGCTCGACGTGCTCGGCGCGCTTGCGATCCTGATCGTCGGCGCGATGGTGGCCGGCTGGGCGCAGCGCAGCGTGTTGCGGGTGCTGAACCGGACGCCGCGGATCGACGAGACGCTCAGGCCGGTAATCGCCAGCATCGTGCGATACGGCATCCTGGTGTTCGTGCTGATCGCGGTCCTGGCCCAGTTCGGTGTACAGACCGCCAGTATCATCACCCTGCTCGCCGCCGGCGGCCTGGCGATCGGCCTGGCGCTCCAG
>JAZFQW010000435.1:0-7436 GCA_036445335.1 Alphaproteobacteria bacterium
ACCACTGCATGACCACCCGCGGCGTCCACAAGCACGGCGCCATCATGGTGACCAGCCGCATGCTGGGCGCGTTCCGCGACGACGTCCAGCTGCGCCGCGAGTTCCAGGCGATGGCCGGCCTGCAGCCGTAGGGCCGGCGTCGAAGGCCCGGCGCCGTGGGTGTATTCGCCCGGCGATCCGCAACGCCGAATGTCCGGCCGGCAACCGGGCTCGAGCCCGCACTACTCACACTGGCCACGGTCTGCGTGGCCAGTGTGAGTAGTGCGGGCTAGACAGAACGGCGCAAAGACCCAATCATCGCGGCTGTCCGAATCACAGGTCCAACCAAGATCGGAAGACTTGCTAGACTTCCGCCCGATCGCCTTCGTCCTCGGCATCCTGTTATCGACCCTCGCGGCGGCCATGCTGCTGCCGGCCCTGGTCGACCTTTCCGTGGGCAACCCAGACTGGCACGTCTTCGCCGCGGCGTCGGGGGCGACGCTGTTCGTCGGCGTCGCGCTGTCGGTGACCACCCGGGGCCACCGGTTCGACCTGAAGGTGCGCCAGGCGTTCATCCTGACGGCCTTGAGCTGGGTGGTGATCGCCGCCTTCGGGGCGCTGCCGTTCGTATTTTCCGAGCTGCGGCTGAGCTATACCGACGCGTTCTTCGAGGCGATGTCGGGGATCACCACGACCGGGTCGACGGTGATCAGTGGGCTGGACACGGCGCCGCCCGGCATCCTGGTGTGGCGGGCGCTGCTGCAATGGCTGGGCGGCATCGGCATCATCGTCATGGCGCTGTCGGTCCTGCCGCTGCTGCAGGTCGGCGGCATGCAGCTGTTCCGCATGGAGAGCTCGGACACGTCCGACAAGGTGCTGCCGCGGGCCGCCCAGATCGCCACGTCGATCGGCCTGATCTACGTCGCGCTGACGCTGATCTGCGCCGCCAGCTATGCGCTGGCGGAGATGCCGTGGTTCGACGCACTGGCGCACGCCATGACCACCATCGCGACCGGCGGCTTCTCCACTTCCGACAAGTCGATCGGCGTGTTCGACAGCGCCGCGGTCGACACCATCGCCACGGTCTTCATGATCGTCGGCGGCCTGCCCTTCGTGCTCTATCTGCGCGCCGTGCGCGGCGATCCGCAGGCGCTGTTGCGCGACGGTCAGGTGCGCTGGTTCCTGACCATCGTCGCCGTCGCGGTGGCGGTGATGACGATCTATGTCTGGCAGGCCCACGACGGCATCGACCTGCCGCATGCGCTCAGGCTCAGCGCGTTCAACGTCGTGTCGATCATCACCGGCACCGGCTATGCGACCGACGATTTCAGCGTGTGGGGGTCGTTCTCGCTCAGCGCATTCTTCTTCCTGATGTTCATCGGTGGCTGCGCCGGCTCCACGACCTGCGGCATAAAGATCTTCCGCTTCCAGGTCGCCTACGCCACCGCGCGCGCGCAGATGCACAAGCTGCTGAACCCGCACGGCGTGTTCATCGCCTATTACAACCGCCGGCCGATCCCCGAGTCGGTGTCCGAATCGGTGATGAGCTTCTTCTTCCTGTTCGTCGTGTGTTACGTGCTGCTGGCTGCCGCGCTCGGCCTGTTGGGGCTCGATTTCCTGACCAGCATCTCCGGCGCGGCGACGGCGATCGCCAATGTCGGGCCGGGCCTGGGCGAGGTCATCGGCCCGGCCGGCACCTTCGACGCCCTGCCCGACCCGGCGATGTGGCTGTTGTCGTTCGCCATGCTGCTGGGCCGGCTGGAGCTGTTCACGGTGCTGGTGCTGGTGATCCCGAGCTTCTGGCGAAACTAGGAGCCTGCCCGAGTAATGACGGCGCCGCGCGACGCACCCGTGCTGACGCCTGTGGAGATGCTGGCGCGGCTGATCGAGTTCGACACCGTGTCGGCCCGACCCAACCGGGCGCTGATCGACTGGGTCGCGGAGTATCTCAGGGCGCACGGCGTCGCGCCGCTGGTGCTGCCCGACGCCGACGGCGGCAAGGCCAACCTGTACGCCACCATCGGACCCGACCGCGCCGGCGGCGTCGTCCTGTCCGGCCACACCGACGTGGTGCCGGTCGCCGACCAGGCCTGGGACAGCGACCCGTTCGCCCTGACCGAGCGCGGCGGCCGGCTGTACGGCCGCGGCGCCGCCGACATGAAGGGCTTCGTCGCGCTCGCCCTGGCGTTGGTGCCGGCGTTCGCGGCGCGGCCCCTGGCCACGCCTATCCACCTGGCGCTGTCGTACGACGAGGAGGTCGGCTGCAAGGGCGCGCCCCATCTGGTGCGCCACATCGTCGACCATCAGCCGCTTCCGCGGCTGGTGGTGGTCGGCGAGCCGACATCGATGCGGCCGGTCAACGCCCACAAGGCCATCCACGCCTTCCGCACCGAGGTGACCGGCAAGGACGCCCATTCCAGCGCCCCGGCGCTGGGCGCCAGCGCGATAGTCCACGCGGCCCGGATCGTCGGGTTCATCCAATCGCTGGCCGACGAGGCGCGCGAACGTCCGGTGGCCGACGGCGGGTTCGATCCGCCCCACGCGACCTTCAACGTCGGGACGATCGAGGGCGGCACGGCGCTCAACATCATCCCGCGCCGCTGCGTGTTCAGTTGGGACTACCGCCCGCTGCCGGACGACGACACGGCCGCGGTGATCGCGCGCTACTACCGATTCATCGCCGACGACGTCCTGCCACCGCTGCGCGCGGAGTTCGCCGACGGGTCGGTCGATACCGAAGTCCTGGCCGAGGTGCGGCCGCTCAGGCCCGATCCCGACGGCCCGGCGGAGACCCTGGCGCGCCGGCTGACCGGCGCCAACGCGGCCGGCACGGTGGCCTTCGTGACCGAGGCCGGGATCTTCCAGGCGGCCGGCATCTCCGCCGTCGTCTGCGGCCCCGGCGACATCGCCCAGGCGCACCAGCCCAACGAGTTCATCACGCGTGAGCAGATGGCGGCCGGCGAGGCCTTCCTGCGCCGCCTCGCCGACTGGGCGGCGGCGTGAGCGCAGGGGTCAGGCCGCCGCCACCGGACGCTACCGCGCCACGAAACTCGGCAGATTGCTGCGGACCTCCATCTCCAACCGGGCGTCGAGGTCGTCGACGGTCTTCTCGGTCAGGGTCAGCCAGACCTCGCTGCGGTCCGCCAGGGTGGCGTTCTCGGGCACGGTGATCGAGCGCCGCGCTGTGACGGTGGCGACGCCGCGGCGGCCCAGCGTCGGGTTGTCCACCTCCAGCCGCACAGTGAAGGTGGCGGTATAGCGCTCCGACTGGTCGATCGTCACCGCCCCGGCCAACCCGGGAGTGCGCGCTAACGCCTCCTCCAGCACGCTGGCGTCCTCGATATAGAGGGTGGCGCCGCCGGCGCCGCCGGCGGGCTGCAGCCGCGCCTCCGCCCACCGGCGGATCACGTCCGCCGGCACCTGGCGGAACAGATGGTCGACGTAGGGGTCGTCGAACGACGGCTGGTACCGCTGCACGACGTCGACCCGCGCTACGTCGAGCGCGATCGGCGATACGGTGGCGAAGGTCAGCTCGCGCTGCGTGATCTGCTGCGGCGCGCAGGCGGCGACCGTCGCGGCGATCAGCAGGACCGCGATGCCGGCCACCGCTTGCGGCCGCCGCCTGGCCCGGTTAGATCGCATACACCCGTTCCAGCTGGCGGTCGTCGAAGCTGTAGCTGCCGTTGCAGAATTCGCATTGCACATGGACCCGACCGTCCTCCTTCAACGCCTCGATCTCGTCGCGCGGCAGCGCCCCGAGCATGCCGGCGACCCGCGCGCGCGAGCAGCGGCAGCGGGCGCGCAGGGCCTTCGGCGCAAAGACCCTGACGCCGTCCTCGTGGAACAACCGGAACAACAGGTCGTTGGGCGGCAGCGCCGGGTCGACCAGCTCGCGTTCGGTGGCGCTGCCCATCAGGATCATCGCCCGCCGCCAGTCGTCCTCGCGGTCGCTCGCCGGCATGGCGCGGGCCGGCTCGGGCAGCCGCTGGACCATCAGGCCGCCGGCGCGCCAGGCCGGGCCGGCGCGCGCCGCCGCCAGCGTCAGGCCGGCGTCGATCTGTTCCGACTGGCGGAAATAATGCAGCAGGCAATCCGCCATCGTGGCACCGGTCAGCGCGACGATGCCCTGATAGCGGTCGGTGAATTCGCCCTGGTCGACGGTGAAGGCCAGGTGGCCGGCGCCGACCAGCGCCACCACGTCGCGCCGACCGTCGCACGGCAGCGAGGCCGCATCGTACCGGGCATAGCCACGCATGTTGCCGTCGGCGGTAACGTCCACCGCCATCAGC
This sequence comes from Alphaproteobacteria bacterium, assembly GCA_036445335.1. Classification (GTDB taxonomy): domain Bacteria; phylum Pseudomonadota; class Alphaproteobacteria; order DSM-16000; family Inquilinaceae; genus JAZFQW01. Next base: position 4,269 of record JAZFQW010000435.1, read on the forward strand.
GAGACTGGCCCGTCGCCCTTCGACTGCAGGGTGAAGACGCCATCGTATTTCAGCCCGCTGGCAAGCATCGCCGCCAGCACCACGGATTCGCCCAACAGCGTGGCGACCGGTTCGGGATAGGGGTGCCGCGTCACGATCGCGTCGACCGCCGCGCCCAGGCGCACCATCCGGCCGCGCAGCCCCGACCGTTCGATCTGGAACGGCTGGACGACGTCGTCGCCCGCCGGTTCGCCGGCGCTCGCTATCCCAGGCACCAGAGCAGGATCCCCTTCTGCGCGTGCAGGCGGTTCTCCGCCTCGTCGAACACCACCGACTGCGGGCCGTCGATCACGCTGTCGGTCACCTCTTCGCCACGGTGCGCCGGCAGGCAGTGCATGAACACCGCATCGGGGTTGGCGAGCCGCATCAGCCGGTCGTTGACCTGGTAAGGCCGCAGCAGGTTGTGGCGTGACGGCGCCTCCCTCTCGCCCATCGACACCCAGGTGTCGGTGACGACGCAGTCGGCGCCGCGAACCATCGAATCCGGATCGGCGCCGACGCTGACACGGGCGCCATTGCCGTGCGCCCAGGCCAGCAGATCAGCCGGCGGCTGCAGGTCCTCCGGGCAGGCCATCCGCAGCTCGAAGTCGAACAGGGCGGCGGCGCGGATCCACGAACGCGCCACGTTGTTGCCGTCGCCGGTCCACGCCACCACTTTGCCGGCGATCGGCCCGCGATGCTCCTCGAAGGTCATCACGTCGGCCATCAGCTGGCACGGGTGGCTGGTGTCGGTCAGGCCGTTGATCACCGGCACGGTGGCGGCGTCGGCCATCTCGCGCAGCCGGTCCTCGCCCCAGGTGCGGATCATGATCGCGTCGACATAGCGCGACAGCACCCGCGCGGTGTCGGCGATGGTCTCACCGCGGCCGAGCTGGATCTCACGGCTCGACAGCACGACGACGTCGCCGCCGAGCTGGCGCATGCCGACCTCGAACGACACCCGCGTGCGGGTCGAAGGCTTCTCGAAGATCAGCGCCAGCGTCCGGCCGGCCAGCGGCCTTGTCTTCTCGCCGCGCGGATCGTCGCGCTTGATCGCGATGCTGGCGTCGATCATTTCGCGCAGGTCCGCGCGGCCGGCCTGATCGAGCCCCAGGAAGTGCCGCACCGCGGCCATGTCAGCCGGCCCGCGCGGCGCACACCGCGGTCAGCGCCTCCAGCGCCTCGTCGACCTGGGCGTCGCCGATGATCAGCGGCGGCAGCAGCCGCACGACGTTCTCGGCCGCCGGCACGGCGAGCATGCCGGCCGCCCTCAGCGCGTCGATGATCTCGCCGTTCGGCGGCACGACCTTCAGACCCAGCATCAGGCCGGCGCCGCGCAGCTCGGCGATCACCGTGGGGTAGGCCGCGGCCAGCGCCGACAGCCGCTCCCACAGCACCCGCCCCAACCGCTCGACGCCGTCGAGGAAACCGGGTTCCAGCAGCACGTCCAGCACCGCGTTGCCGACCGCCATGGCCAGCGGATTGCCGCCGTAGGTGGTGCCGTGGGTGCCCGCGGTCATGCCGACCGCCGCGGCCTCGGTCGTCAGGCAGGCACCCAGCGGAAAGCCGCCGCCGATCCCCTTGGCGGCGCACAGCACGTCCGGCCTGATGTCCGCCCATTCGTGGGCGAACAGCCTGCCGGTCCGGCCGTAGCCGCACTGGATCTCGTCGAGATACAGCAACACGCCGAATTCGTCGGCGACCCGGCGCAGCGCGGCCAGATAGTCGAGTTGCGCGACGCGGATGCCACCTTCGCCCTGCACCGGCTCCACGCAGATCGCCGCGGTCTCGTCGGTGATCACCATGCGCAGCTCGTTCAGGTTGCCGAACGCGACCTGGTCGAAGCCCTCGACCATCGGCCCGAACCCGTTGACCAGCTTCTCGGTCCTGGCGGCGGCGATGGCGGCCAGGGTGCGGCCATGGAACGCGCCGCCGACGGTGACCACACGCCAGCGCTCCGGCTGGCCGGTCGCGCTCATGTATCTGCGGCACAGCTTGACGCCGCATTCCCAGGCCTCGACGCCGGAATTGGTGAAGAACACGGTGTCGGCGAAGCTGGCGTCGACCAGCCGCCGGGCCAGCCGCTCCTGGCCGGGAACGCGGAACAGGTTCGACGTGTGCCACAGCCTGCCGGCCTGCGCGCTCAGCGCGGCGACCAGGTGGGGATGGCCGTGGCCCAACGAGGTCACCGCGATGCCGCTGGCGAAGTCGAGATAGCGTCGCCCGTCGGTCGCATAGAGATACGCGCCCTCGCCCCGCTCGAACGCCACGTCGGCCCGCGCATAGGTCGGCATAACCGCTGGGATCATCTCGCCTCGCCCCCGTCCGGCCGCTCGCGCGGCCCGCCGAAACGTATAGGCGGCGCGGTGTCCCGCGCCGCCCTCGTCGCCGCCCACTAAACACAAGGTCGCCCCGCCCTGTCAACGCGCTGGGATCGTCACCAGCTCGTAGCCGACCGCGCGATCGCCGAGCAGCCCTCGTAGCAGCGTCGACGGCGGCTCGAGTCCGGCCGACGCGTCCGTCGCGTCGCGGACGACAAGCGCGGCGTCGCGGACGCCGGCAGGTCCCTCCAGCGACACCAGGGCGACGACGGCGCGGCCATTGGCGGCGCGCCGTGCATCGGCCAGACGGTCGATCAGGTCTCCCTTGGGAAGATCCGCACCCGCCGGCGCCATCGGCCCGACGGCCGTCATTGCCTCCGGCATCAGCGTCGGGTCGACGATCAGCAACGCGGTCACCCGCTCGTCGGGGCCGCGCAGCGTGGCGACCACCGTATCGGAGAATTCGACGGCATCGGCCGCGTCGCCCGCGGCCTGCTCGGCCAAATCCAAGCCGGCGTCGGGTTCCGGCGCCGCCGACGATGCGACGGGTGGCGCCGCATACGAATCCGGCGCCGGCACCCCCGACAGCCCTCTAGCGCCGCGCGCTTGGGGCGCCTGTTGGCCTGTGGTCAATGCCGCGATGATCTCGTTGGTACTCGGCGGCGGCGCGTCGGGCTTCGGCGACGGAACCGGCACGGAAGGAGCCGCGTCCGCCAGCTGCGACACCGGCTGCTCGGGCTGCGGCCGAGGCGTCGGGACCGCCGGCGCAGTGCCCGCCGAGCTCCGCTCACGCTGTGGCGCGGCGGGCGGTGCCGGCGGCTGCCGCCCG
>JAZFQW010000436.1:0-4223 GCA_036445335.1 Alphaproteobacteria bacterium
TATCGGTAGACCGGAACCACGGGGCGGAGGGCCGCCGCGGCGCTTGACCACGCCCCCGCCGCGGCCCTAGCCTTGAACCATCCAACACGAGCCGGGGCGACAACCGGCTGGACCGATAAGCCACGGCCGTTCCGGCACCGTCGGCGACGATCACAGGGAGGAAATTATGGCCATCACCGTGTCCTTGACGGTGAACGGCAAGGCGGTTTCCCGCGCGGTCGAACCGCGCACCTTGCTCGTTCAGCTCCTTCGCGAGCAGCTCGGCCTGACCGGCACCCATGTCGGCTGCGACACCAGTCAGTGTGGCGCCTGCGTCGTGCATGTCGACGGCAGGTCGGTCAAGGCCTGCACGATGCTGGCGGCCCAGGCCGACGGCGCCGCGGTGACCACGATCGAGGGGCTGGCGGCGGCGGACGGCACGCTGCACCCCATGCAGGAGGCGTTTCGCGAGCACCACGGCCTGCAATGCGGATTCTGCACCCCCGGCATGGTCATGAGCGCGGTCGACCTGTTGCGGGTCAACCCGAGCCCGACCGAGGGCGACGTCCGCGCGTGGCTGGAAGGCAATATCTGCCGCTGCACCGGCTACCACAACATCGTCAAGGCGATCCTGGCCGCGGCCAACCAGATACGCGGCAGCGCCGCCGCGGCCGAGTAAGGGAGGGTGTGATATGGCGGATGGAATCGGCGTCTCGGTACGCCGCAAGGAAGACCATCGGTTCCTGATCGGTAAGGGTCGCTATACCGACGACATCAACCGGCTGGGCCAGACCTACGGCTATTTCGTGCGCTCGCCGCACGCCCACGCCAGGATCAAGGGCATCGACAAGGCGGCCGCCGAGGCCTCCCCCGGCGTCCTTGCGGTGCTGACCGGCGACGACCTGAAGGCCGACAGCATCGGCGGCTTGATCTGCGGCTGGATGATCCACTCCAAGGACGGCTCGCCGATGAACGCCGGGCCGCACCCGGCGCTGGCCGACGGCAAGGTGCGCCATGTCGGCGACCACGTCGCCATCGTGATCGCCGAGACCTACCACCAGGCCAAGGACGCCGCGGAGCTGGTCGAAGTCGACTACGAGGCGCTGCCGGCGGTGGTGTCGACCGCCGAGACCAGCCGCGACGGGCAGCCGCAGGTCCATGACGGCATCGCCAACAACCGGGTCTACGACTGGGAGCTGGGCGACAAGGCGGCAGTCGAGGCCGCGTTCGCCGGCGCCCACCATGTCACCCGCGTCGACATCGTCAACAACCGGCTGATCCCCAACGCGTTGGAGCCGCGCGCCGCGATCGGCGATTACGATTCTGGCAGCGACGGCTACACGCTGTACACCACCAGCCAGAATCCGCATGTGGCGCGGCTGGTACTCTCTGCGTTCATCGGCATCGCGCCCGAGCACAAGCTAAGGGTGATCGCGCCCGACGTCGGCGGCGGGTTCGGCTCGAAGATCTTCATCTACGCCGAAGAGACGGTTTGCGTCTGGGCGTCGAAGAAGGTCGGGCGGCCGGTCAAGTGGACCGCCGAACGGTCGGAGTCGTTCCTGTCGGACGCCCACGGCCGCGACCATGTGACGACGGCGGAACTGGCGCTCGACCAGGACGGCAAGTTCCTCGCCCTCAGGGTCGACACGATCGCCAACATGGGCGCCTACCTGTCGACCTTCGCGTCCTGCGTGCCGACCTACTTGTACGCCACCCTGCTGTCGGGCCAGTACGTCATCCCGGCGATTCACTGCAACGTCGAGGCGGTGTACACCAACACCGCGCCGGTCGACGCCTATCGCGGCGCCGGCCGTCCGGAAGCGACCTATGTCGTCGAGCACACCGTCGAGACCGCGGCGCGCGAAATGGGCATCGACCCGGCGGAGCTGCGGCGGCGCAACTTCGTGCCGGCCGACGCCTACCCCTACCAGACTCCGGTCATCTTTGCCTACGACTGCGGCGACTATGCGAAGTCGATGGACGAGGCGCTGGAGCTGGCCGACTACGCAAATTTCGCCCAGCGCAAGGCGGACTCGGCGGGGCGCGGCAAGCTGCGCGGCGTAGGCTTCTCGTCCTATATTGAGGCCTGCGGCATCGCGCCTTCGGCGGCGGTCGGCTCGCTGGGCGCCGGCGTCGGCCTGTGGGAAAGCGCCAAGATCCGCTTCAACGCCACCGGCAGCGTGCTGGTCTATACCGGCAGCCACAGCCACGGCCAGGGCCACGAGACCACCTTCGCCCAGCTCATGTCGTCCTATCTCGGCGTCCCGACCGACCAGGTCGAGGTGATACACGGCGACACCGAAAAGACGCCGATGGGCATGGGGACGTATGGCTCGCGCTCGCTCGCCGTCGGCGGCTCCGCCCTGGTCAAGGCGGCGGACAAGATCGTCGCCAAGGGCATGAAGATCGCCGCCCACCTGATGGAGGCGGCCGAGGCCGACATCGAGTTCAAGGACGGCAAGTTCACGGTGACCGGCACCGACAAGGAAAAGACCATCCAGGAGATCGCGTTCGCCGCCTACGTGCCGCACAACTATCCGGCCGACCTGGAGCCGGGGCTTGAGGAATCGGCGTTCTACGACCCGCTCAACTTCAGCTTCCCGGCGGGCACGCAGATCTGCGAGGTCGAGGTCGATCCCGACACCGGTGTGGTCGACATCGTCAGCTTCGTCGCGGTCGACGATTTCGGCACGATCGTCAACCCGATGATCGTCGAGGGCCAGGTCCATGGCGGCATCGCCCAGGGGATCGGCCAGGCGCTGCTGGAGGAGTGCGTGTACGAGGCCGGCTCCGGGCAGCTTCTGACCGGCTCGTACATGGACTACTGCATGCCGCGGGCCGACGATCTGCCGAGCTTCAAGGTCGGCACGACCAAGACGGTCAACCCGAGCAATCCGCTGGGCGTGAAGGGCTGCGGCGAGGCCGGCGCGATCGCCGCGCCGGCGGCGGTTATGAATGCGATCACCGACGCCATCGGCACCGATCTGCAGATGCCGGCGACGCCGGCCAAGGTGTGGCAGGCGATCCAGTCGACCGGATCGGCCCAGGCCGCCGAATAGGGAGGGACGACCCATGTATGCGTTCGACTATCACAGGCCCTCCTCGGTCGCCGACGCGGTAGCGGCGCTGAAGGGCGCGGACGACGGCACGTTCGTCGCCGGCGGCATGACGCTGATCCCGACCCTGAAACAGCGGTTGGCGTCGCCATCGGACCTGGTCGATCTGGCCGCACTATCCGACCTGAAGAAGCTGTTCGTGGATCGCGGCGGCAGCGTCGTTGTCGGCGCGCTGTGCACCCATGCGGAGGTGGCGGCGTCGGACGCGGTCCGGTCGTCGATCCCGGCGCTGGCCGACCTCGCCGGCGGCATCGGCGACGCCCAAGTGCGCAATCGTGGCACCATCGGCGGGTCGATCGCCAACAACGACCCGGCGGCCGACTATCCGGCGGCCCTGCTGGCACTCGACGCGACGGTGCACACCGACAGCCGTACCATCGCCGCCGGCGACTTCTTCACCGGCCTGTTCGAGACGGCCCTGCAGGACGGCGAGCTGATCACCGAGATCAGGTTTCCGGTGCCGGCCAAGGCGGCCTATGCGAAGTTCGCCAACCCGGCCAGCCGATACGCGATCGTCGGCGTCATGGTCGCGCAGACGGACGACGGAGTCCGCGTGGCGGTCACCGGCGCGGGCGCCGACGGGGTGTTCCGCGCCACCGACATCGAGCAGGCGCTGGCCGGCGGCCTGTCGACGGCCGCAATCGACGGCGTCGCGGTGTCGGCCGACGGCCTGAACGGCGACATCCACGCCGCGGCCGACTACCGCGCCCACCTGATCAAGGTGATGGCCAAGCGGGCGGTCGCCGCGATCGCGTAACGGTGGCGGCGATCGCGGCCAAAGCCATGGCCGACCGGCCCTTCGCGTCGGGCTGACCGGCCACCGCGCCGACCGCGCCGAGCCCGGCCGCTAATCGCCGGCGCCTCGCTTTGCGCTATTTTCGTCGTCTTCGGACGCCGACTGCCTCTCGTCGAGCGCCGCATAGTCCTGGCGGCGGAAGTCGGCCAGGGTCCGGTCGATCTCGTCGCCCGGGGTGCCGGTCAAGCGCAGCACGGTGGCGCCGAGCTGCAGGCTGGCCTCCAGCGCCTCCGGCACCACCGCGGAGGCACCGGCCTTGGCGAGGCGCACCAGGTCCGCCAGGTCGCGGCCGCGCGCCACGATGTGGACCATCGGATAGGCTTGGCGCAGCA
>JAZFQW010000437.1:0-3718 GCA_036445335.1 Alphaproteobacteria bacterium
GCACCTGGTAGAAATCGGTGGCGGCCAGCGGGTGCGCCTCGGATGGCACCGCGACCACCCGGTTTCCCATCGCCACCGCCGGCGCGACCAGCGACACCAAGCCCAGCAGCGGCGCCTCGTCGGGGCATGCCACGCCGACGATGCCGACCGGCTCGTGCATCGCCAGCGACACCCCGCGCAACGGCGGCGTGTGCACCGCGCCGTCGAACTTGTCGGCCCAGGCGGCATAGGCGAACAACCGGCGCACGGCGGCGTCGACCTCGGCGGTCGCGGCGCGGCGCGTGGCGCCGGTCATCGCGGCGATGCGGTCGCGGAACTCCGCCGCCCGCGCGTCCAGGTTCTCCGCCACGTAGTACAGCACCTGGGCGCGGTTGTGCGCCGTCGCGCCCGACCACGCCGCCGCGTTGCGGGCCGCCTCAACGGCGTTGCGGATGTCCTTGCGGTTGCCCTCGCCGACCTCGCCCAGCGGCGCGCCGTCGGGCCCGGCGACGGCTCGGCTGTAACCGGAATCGGGCCGCACCTGCTTGCCGCCGACATACAGCTTGGCGGTGCGGTCGATGCGCGGCAGTCCGCTCTGGTCCGCCGGCGCCTCCGACGCGCGGGACTTCGACGCCGCCGCGGCGCCGTCATAGGTCGGCAGCGCCTTCTCGAAGGACGGCCGGAGATACTCGAACAGCCCCTCGCGGCCGCCCTCGCGGCCGAAGCCGGACTCGCGGTAGCCGCCAAAGCCGCAGGCGGCGTCGAACAGGTTTGTGCAGTTGGTCCAGACGACGCCGGCTGTCAGCTTGGGCGCCACGTCCAGCGCCAGGTTGATGTTCTCGGTCCAGACGCTGGCGGCCAGGCCAAAGCGCGTGTTGTTGGCCAATTCCACCGCCTCCGCCGGGGTGCGGAAGGTCATCGTCACCAGCACCGGGCCGAAGATCTCCTCCTGGGCGATGGTGGCGGCCGGCGCGACCTCGGTGAACAGGGTCGGCGGGTAGAAGCAGCCCTCCGTCGGGCAGGCCCAGCTGGGCTGCCACAGCTTCGCGCCCTCCGCGACGCCCTGGCCGACCAGTTGTTCGATGCGCTCCAGCTGGACCGGCGCGACGATGGCGCCGATATCGACTGCCTTGTCCAGCGGGTCGCCGACGCGCAGGGTCTCCATGCGGGCGCGCAGCTTGTCGATCATCACAGCGGCGATACCCTCGTGCAGCAACAGGCGGGAGCCGGCGCAGCAAACCTGGCCCTGGTTGAACCAGATGGCGTCGACCACGCCCTCGACAGCGCCGTCCAGATCGGCGTCGTCGAACACGATGAACGGCGACTTTCCGCCCAGCTCCAGGGTCAGCTTCTTGCCGCTGCCGGCGGTGGCGCCGCGAATCAGCCGGCCGACGTCGGTCGATCCGGTGAACGCCAGCTTGTCGACGTCGTCGTGGGTGACGATCTGCTCGCCGGTGCGGCCGTCGCCGGTGACGATGTTGACCACGCCCGGCGGCAACCCGGACTCCTGGCACAGCTCGGCGAACTTCAGCGCGGTCAGGCTGGTGAACTCCGCCGGCTTCAGCACCACGCAGTTGCCGACGGCAATCGCCGGCGCGATCTTCCACGCCAGCATCAGCAGCGGGAAGTTCCACGGGATGACCTGGCCGACCACGCCGACCGGCTCGTACCCCGCCAGCTCGGTCTCCATCAGCTGGGCCCAGCCGGCGTGGTAGTAGAAATGGCGGGCGACCAGCGGCACGTCGATGTCGCGGGTCTCGCGGATCGTCTTGCCGTTGTCGATGGTCTCGACCACCGCCAGCAGCCGGGAATGGCGCTGCACCAGCCGGGCCAGCGCGTACAGATGGCGCGCCCGTCCGTGGCCGCCCAGCGCCGCCCAGCCCGGCTGCGCCCGCCGCGCCGCGTTGACCGCGGCGTCGACGTCCGCCGCGCCGGCCTGGGCGATCCGGGCGAGCGCCTTGCCGGTCGCCGGGTTGGTGCTGTCGAACCATTCACCGGTCTTCGGTTTGGCCCACCTGCCGCCGATGAACAGCTTGAAGCCCTGGCGGTGGTGGTCCAGCCAGGCACGCGCCGCCGCGTCGCCTTCCGGCGCCGGCCCGTAGTCCATGGTCTCGAAGATCTCGGCGATGCTCACGAGTGCGGTTCCCTGGTCGGTGTCAGCTCGTCGGGTGGCGGAAGCCGGCGGAATAGCGGCCGGTGACGTGGTGCTCCAACTGGCGCTCTATGTCGCCGAGCAGGCTCGAGGCGCCGAACCGGAACAGGGTCGGCTCCAGCCACGGGCGGCCCAGCTCCTCCTTCATCAGCGTCAGATAGGCCAGCGCGTCCTTGGCGGCGCTGACGCCGCCGGCCGGCTTGAAACCGACCATGTGGCCGGTGCGCTCACGGTAGGCGCGGATCATCCGCGCCATCACCAGCGAGACCGGCAGGGTGGCGTTGACCGGTTCCTTGCCGGTGGAGGTCTTGATGAAGTCGGCGCCGGCCATCATGCAGGCCATCGATGCCCGCGCCACGTTGCGCAGGGTGGCCAGTTCGCCGGTGGCGATGATCGCCTTCATGTGCGCCGGCCCGCAGGCGGCGCGGAACACCTTGACCTCTTCGTACAGCGCCGGCCAGTCGCCGGTCAGCACGTGGGCGCGGGTGATGACGATGTCGATCTCGGCGGCGCCGGCGGCGACCGAGGCCTCGATCTCCCTGACCCGCAGGTCCAGCGGCGACAGGCCGGCCGGGAAGCCGGTCGACACCGCCGCCACCGGGATGCCGCTGCCGTCCAGCGCCGCCACGGCGGTCCCGACCAGGGCGTGGTAGACGCACACCGCCCCGGTGGTCAGGCCCAGACCGTCGGCGCCCAGCGCCGCCAGCAGGTCGTCGCGCACCGGATGGCGCGCCTTGGCGCACAGCCGCTTGACCTTGCTGGGCGTGTCGTCGCCGCTGAGGGTGGTCAGGTCGATGCAGGCGATCGCCCGCAACAGCCACGCCGCCTGCCAGTCCTTCTTGACCGTGCGCCGGGTCGTCAGCGTCGCCGCCCGGCGCTCCACCGCGCTGAGATTGACCCGCACCTCCTCGATCCAGTCGAGCTCCAGCGCGGTGCCTGGATTGCGGTCGATCTCGCCATGGCCGTCGGCGGCCGGGCCGACGCCCGGCATGGGGTGGACGTTCGGGCCGGCGACGCCGGCCGACCCCGCCTGCTCGCTGACGCTCATGGTGGCCTCCCGGACGTTTTTCGAGTAACCAACAGTCTGCACCAAGACAGACGGCGAGGCGAGGGCCGGTTGTCGGCGATCCTCGGTCGCGGCTTGGTTCGGCGCCTGCTCCGTGCGGCGCGGCGTCTTCCCGCGCAGACTGCGGCCAGTTTGAGAAGTGCGGACTAAGCGCCGGCGGCGTCAGATGATAGTCGCGGTGCCGACCATGCCGAACACGGCGTGCAGGGGCGCGGTGCACTCGACGTCGTAGGCGCCGCGCTCGACGGGAACGAAGCTGAGCGTCTTCGACGCCCCCGGCGGCACCGCGATCGACGTCAGCAGCGGCGTCTCGACCGCGTCGCCGGGCCGGGTCAGCCTCTGAGCGGCGATCGCCTTGAAGAAATCCGCCGCCGCGAAATAATGCGTCGCGTCGCCGGTGTTTCTGAGGCGCAGGCGGTACGGCGTGCCGGCCCGGAAGGTCAGGTCGGCCGGCTCGAATTCGTACTCCGACAGGACGATCTCGACAGTCTCAGCCGCGGCCCAGTCCGCCGCCGCGACCC
>JAZFQW010000438.1:0-9105 GCA_036445335.1 Alphaproteobacteria bacterium
GCCGGTTCGTGCGCTTCGCGCTCAAGCGCGACCGTGACGCCGTGTTCCACTTCGTCCAGATGCAGTCCGATCTGGGCCAGGCCATTCTCGGCCGCTTCGAGCTGCCGGCGGCCGATTGGGACAGCTACGTGCTGGTCGTGGACGGCATTCCGTCGTTCAAGTCGGCCGCCTTCTTCGGCATCATGGCGCGCCTGCCGGCGCCGTGGTCGTGGTGGCGTTTCGGACGCGTCCTGCCGGCCCGGCCGCTGGACTGGCTGTACGACCGCATCGCCCGCAACCGCTACGCGCTGTTCGGCAAGTACGATGCCTGCATGGTGCCGTCGCCCGACGTCGCCGCCAGGTTTCTCGGATGACCGAACGGACGTTCACCGTCCTCGTGGTCGGCGGCTATGGCGTCTTCGGCGAACGGGTATGCCGGCTGCTGGCCGGCGATCCGGCGATCCGCCTCATCGTCGGCGGCCGCTCGGCCGAGCGCGCGGAGGCCCTGGCCGCCGAGTTGCGGTCGTCGCCGGGCGGTGGCCGGGTCGAGGCGGCGCGGCTCGACGCGTCGGCCGACTTCGGCGCGGCGCTGCGGCGGACCGGCGCCCGGCTGGTGATCCACGCCGCGGGCCCGTTCCAGGGTCAGGACTACGCGGTCGCCCGGGCCTGCATCGACAACGGCGCGCACTACATCGACCTCGCCGACGCCACCGGGTTCGTCGCCGGCTTCGACGGGCTCGACGAACCGGCCCGGGCGGCCGGCGTGCTGGCGGTCAGCGGCGCCAGCAGCGTGCCCGGACTGTCCAGCACCGTCGTCGACAGCCTGGTCCGCGACATCGCCCGGACGACGACGATCGACATCGCCATCGCGCCGGGCAACAAGGCGCCGCGCGGCCTGGCGGTGATCGCGGCCATCCTCGGCTACGCCGGCAAGCCGGTGCGGTGGTGGCACGAGGGCCGGCCGGCGGTGGCCCATGGTTGGCAGGATCTGCGCCGGTGCACCCTGCGGCTGCCCGACGGGACGCGGATCGGCCCGCGCTGGCTCGCCGTGGTCGACGTGCCGGACTTGGTGCTCTTCCCGCGCCGGTACGACGGCGTGCGCACGGTCGCGTTCCACGCCGGGCTGGAGCTCAAGACCCTGCATTTCGGACTGTGGGCGCTGAGCTGGCCGGTGCGCTGGCGCCTGGTGCCGAGCCTGCGGCCGCTGGCGCCGCTGGCCCTCCGGATCGCCGGCGCGCTGGGGCGGTTCGGCAGCGACCGCGGCGGCATGTCGGTCACGGTGTCCGGCGAAACCGCCGACGGACGGCCGATCCGGCGGCGCTGGACGCTGATCGCCGGCAGCGGCCACGGCCCGATGATCCCCTGCCTGCCGGCGGTCATCCTGGCGCGCAAGCTGGCCGATGGCACGCTGGCGCGGACCGGCGCGACGCCGTGCCTCGGCCTGTTCGGGCTCGACGATTTCCGGGCGGCGATCGGCGATCTCGATATCCGCTTCGCGGAGGAGGCAATCCATGACTGACGCCGGCGCGCCGCTCTATCGGCGGGTGCTGGGCGAACGGTACGACGCGCTGCCGGCGCCGCTTCGCGCCATGCACGACGTCCGCGGGACGACCGTGGCGACCGGTGTCTGCGACATCGACCGCGGCGCCAACCCGCTCGCCCGGTTGATCGGCCGCGTGTTCGGCATGCCGCCGGCGGGGACGGCGGTGCCGGTGACGGTACGGTTCGTGCCCCGCGCCGGCGTCGAGATCTGGCAGCGCGATTTCGACGGCGCCCGGTTCCGCACCGTGCAGGAGGCGGCGGACGTAACCGGCCGGCTGATCGAGCGGATCGGGCCGCTGGCGTTCCTGCTCGACGTGCCGGCGGACCGGCACGGGCTGCGCCTGGTGCTGCGCCGCGTGACCCTGTTCGGGGTGCCGCTGCCGCGCGCGCTGCGACCGCGCATCGACGCCGAAGAGCGCGTCGACGAAGGGCTGTTCGCCTTCAACGTCGCCATCGCCCTGCCATTGGTCGGGCCGATCGTGCATTACCGCGGTCGGCTGCGGACGCCGGCCGGCCCCGGACCACCGGCGCCTTCGTGACCTCCGCCAATCGGCCGCGTCGCCATTGTGGTATGATGCCGCTCTGCGTCGGGATTGGACGGGAGCGCTGCGGATGGCGTTGCGCGCGGAGGCGGCCGAGCCGCCGATAGACTACCCCGCGGAATCTCGCGGGCAGAATTTCTACACCCTCGACCGCAACCTCGACCGGTTGTTGCGGCGCCGCGCGCCGGCGATGATGGCGCGGTTCGGCGCCACCCTGGCCGACTTCGGCGCGTGGGTCGGCGGGCCGCTGGAGGAGCAGGCGGTCTATACCGACCGGCACGCCCCGCCGCGGCTGGAGAGCCACGGGAGCGACGGCGAACGGCTCGGGCGGGTGGTGCTCAACCCGGCCTACCAGGCCTGCCATGCCGAGGCGTACCGGCGCGGCGTGATCGGCTTGGCGTTCGGCGACGACCCGGCGCCGCACCTGCTGTCGTTCGCGATGGGCTACCTGCTGTCCAGCGCCGACATCTCTATCCATTGCCCGGTCACGATGACGGGCGCCGTCGCCTACGTGCTCGACCGATTGGCGCCGGCCGCGGTGCGCGACGCCTACCTGCACGAGCTGACGCGCATGGACGGCGCGGCGACGAGCGGCGGCACCTGGGCCACCGAGCTGCACGGCGGCTCCGATGTCGGCGCCACCACGACGCTGGCGGCGGCCGACGGCGACGCGTGGCGGCTCACCGGGCTGAAATGGTTCGCCAGCAACGCCGGCGCCGGCTTGGCGCTGGCCACCGCGCGGCCCGTCGGCGCGCCCGCCGGCGGAAAGGGCCTCGGCCTCTACCTGGTGCCCAGCCATATGGCGGACGGCACGCCGAACGCGCTGTGGGTGCGGCGGCTGAAGGACAAGCTGGGCACCCGCGGCCTCGCCACCGGCGAGGTCGATCTCGACGGCGCCTGGGCGGTCGAGGTGGCGCCGCCGCCGCACGGGCTGAAGGCGATGATGGAGGCGCTGGAATACAGCCGCGTCCACAACGCCGTGGCGGCCGCCGGGCTGCAGCGCCGGCTGCTGCTGGAGGCGGCGTGCTGGACGACGCACCGCGCGGCCTTCGGCGGGCCGATCCGCGGCTACCCGATGGTCCGCGACACGCTGCTGGACCTGGCGGCCGAGCACGAGGCGAGCACCGCGCTGGCCTTCGAATCGGCGCTTGCCTTCGACGCCGCCCTGGCGGACGAGGCGCGGCGGCCCTGGCTGCGCACGGTGACCGCGCTGGCCAAGTACCTGACGGCGGAGCTGGCGGTGCGCGCCGCCCCCCGCGCCGTCGATCTGGTCGGCGGCAACGGCTACACCGAGGAATGGCCGACCGCGCGGCTCTACCGCGACGCCCTAGTCACGGCCGTGTGGGAGGGCCCGACCAACATCCAGGCGCTGGAGCTGCTGCGCGCCGTGGCCGACAAGCTGCGCGGCGACGCCGCCTTCCTGGCTCGGGTCGGCGGCATTGCGGAAGCGCTGCCCGAAGGTCTAGGCGATGCCGCGGCGACCCTGGGTGCCGCCCTCGGCGACTGCCGCGAGGCGCTCACTTATGTCCGCGCCAACCCGGCCGACGGGCCGCGCGTGGCGGCACGGCTGATGGCGCTGCTGGCCGACACGCTGTGCGCCGCGCTGCTGCTGGAGGAGGCGACCGCCGATCTGGCCGCCGGTGACCGCCGCAAGGCGCTGGTCGCCGAGCGCTTCCTCGCCAGCCGGTTCGCCGCCCGCCCGGCGATCGGGCCGGTGGAGGACGCCGCCCACCGCCACTTCGACGCGATCATCGGCTACGCGCCGGTCGCCGCCTGACCGCGACCGGCCTTCCGCATCGCCCGGCGCGGTCGCCTCGCGCGAAGCGCGGCCGACGACGGTTCGGCCGGTGCCATCCATGGCGGCCGGACCTTTGCAATCGAACGACTATGGTCTACACGATGGCGCGGCGCGCGACAGCAGAGGGCGGCGGCGGATGACGGACTTGGGTGAGGTCCTGCGGTTCTGGTTCGAGGAGCACGGCCGCGACGACTGGTTCACCCGGAACGACGGCTTCGACGCGCGGATCCGCGAGCGAACCGCGGGCCTCCACGAGCGCGCGGCCGCCGGCGACCTCGACCACTGGCAGGCGACCGGCCGGGGCTGCGTGGCGCTGTGCCTGCTTCTCGACCAGGTCCCGCGCAACCTGTTCCGCGACGACGCGCGGGCGTACGCGACCGATGCGCGGGCGCGCGCGATCACCCGGCACGCGGTAGACCGCGGGCTCGACTTGGAGGACGGGCTGGACGTCCACCACCGCGTCTTCCTCTATCTGCCGCTGGAGCACAGCGAGGATCTGTCCGACCAGCGGCGCTGCGTCGCGCTGGTCGACGAGCGCTGTGGCGGCGAAGACTATCTCCAATACGCCGAGAAGCATCTGCGGGTGATCGAGCAGTTCGGCCGCTTCCCCCACCGCAACGCCGTGCTGGGGCGCGTCAGCACGGAGGAGGAGGCCGCGTATCTGGCGGAACCGGGCGCCGGGTTCGGATGACCGCCGTCACCGGCATCGACCACGCGATCGTCGGTGTCCGCGACCTGGAGCAGGCACGCGCCGCCTGGCAGCGCCTGGGCTTCGCCGTCACTGCGCGCGGCCGCCATGTCGGCTGGGGCACCGCCAACTACTGCATCATGTTCCCGGCCGACTATGTCGAGCTGCTGGGGATCGTCGACCCGGCGCAGGACCTGCACGGTCTCGACGCCTTCCTGGCCGACCGCGAGGGCGTGTTGGCGCTGGCGCTGGCGGCCGCCGACGCGGACGCCGCCTATGCGCAGTTGCGCGACGCCGGCGTGGCCGCCGAGCCGCCGCAGGACCTCGCGCGCATCCTGGACCTGCCGGAGGGCGAGGTGCGGCCGGCCTTCCGGGTCGTCCACCCGGCCGCGACGGCGGCGCTGGGGCAGCGGCTCTTCGTGTGCCAGCATCTGACGCCGGAACTGATGCGCCGGCCCGGCTGGCTGCGCCACGCCAACGGCGCGCGCCGGCTCGTCGCCGTGACCGCCGCGGTGGCCGATCCGGCGGCGCTGGAGGCGGCGTACCACGCGCTGTTCGGGGGCGACGCGGTCAGCCTCGGCGATGACGGGCTGACCGTGCGGATGGGGTCGGCGTCGTGCCATTTCGGGCCGGCCGAACCCGGCGTCGAGGGCATGCTCGGGATCGCCGTCGAGGTCGCCGATCTGGAGGCGGCGGCGGATATCCTGGCGCGCGCCGGCATCCGCTGGTCGCGCTCGGCCGGTCGCGTCGACGTCGATCCGCGCGACGCCACCGGGGTGGCGCTGTCCCTCGTCGCCGGCTAGGGTTTACTCCTCGGGCGTGGAGGCGACCTGCGGACCGCCCCGCGCCTCGGCGTACTGCCGGTCGGTTCCGGACATCAGCGTCTGGAATGCGGCCAGCTCGCGGCCCTCCAGGCTGCGCCCGCTCGGCAGATCGAGCGTCATCGGGTTGACCTGCCGGCCGTTGACGTAGACTTCGTAGTGCAGGTGCGGCCCGGTCGACCGGCCGCTGGTGCCGACATAGCCGATGACCTGTCCCTGTTCGACCCGCGTGCCGCGGCTGAGGCCGCGGGCGTAGCGCCTGAGATGGGCATAGGCGGTCCGCAGGCTGCCGTTGTGGCGCAGCCGGATATAGCGCCCGTAGCCGCCGTTGCGACCGACATAGTCGACCACGCCGTTGCCGGCGGCGTAGACCGGCGTGCCGGTCCGCGCGGCGAAGTCGGTGCCGCGGTGCATGCGGCTGTAGCCCAGGATCGGATGCCGCCGCATGCCGTAGCGCGAACTGATCCGGGCGCCGTCGATCGGCGTGCGCATCAGCGCGCGGCGCACGCTCACGCCGTCGCGGTCGTAGTAGTCGACCATGCCGTCCTCGGTCTCGAACCGGTAGATCGGCAACTCGCGGCCGCGCAGGCGCAGGACGGCGTAAAGGACGTTGCCGTTGCGGGCGAAGTCGCCGGCGGCATCGAAGTCCTGCTCGAACAATATCTCGAAACCGTCGCCGGGCCGGATGTCGCGCTGGAAATCCACTTCGAACGAGTAGGCCCGGATGATGTCGATCAGCACCGGGTCGGGTACCCCGGCCGCGTTGGACGCCTCGAACAGGCTCGACTCGATGGTGCCCGCCGCCGCCACCAGCCTGGTGTCCAGCTGGTTGTCGATCGCCGTCGCGGTGAACCCGCCGTCGGCGTCGCGGGCGACCACGGCCACGCTCTCGACGCTCGGCATCAACTCGAGCCCGGTCAACGTGCGCGCACCGCCTTGGCGCTCGAACACCAGCGTGACGTCCTGACCGGCCCGCAGCCGGCGCGGATCATAGATGTCGCGCAGCGCGGCGATGGCGTCGTTCGCCTCGCGGCCCGGGACCTCCAACTCGTCCAGGATCGCCGCCAGGGTGTCGCCGCGGCCGACCGTCACTTCGATCCGCCGGGTGATGGTCACGGCGGCGGCCGGCGATGCCGGAGCAGTGGCGAGACCCGCCAGATAGGTCTCTTCCAGCGCGCTGTCGTCGGTTCCGGTTGCCAGGACGCCGTGCAGCGGGATGATCGCCTGATCGGCGTCGAACCCCGAGGTCGCGCGGGCGACCGCGACGTCCGGGGCGGCGGCCGGCGCCTCGGTCGGGCTGGCGGCCGGCGCCTCGGCGGCGGCGGCCGCCGGGTGCACCGGACTGGCCGGCGGATCGGCAGGCACCCCTGCGTCCAACTCGTTCAGCGGGGCCAGCGCGTCGGCGGCGGCGATCGGCGGCGCCGGAGTCACGCTCTCCGCGGCGGGCAGCGGCGGCGGCCGGTCGGCGACCACGGCGCCGAATCTGCGCTCGCCGTTCGGTGTCACCACCGCCTGGGTCGATCCGCTCAACGGCATTTCGAGACCGGCAAAGGTCCGCGCGTCGCCGCGGCGCTCGAACAGCAGGGTCACCTGCTGGCCGATCTGCAGCCGCCGCAGGTTGAAGACCGAGCCCAGGGCGACGGTCGCATAGTGTGCCTCGGTGCGCGTCACCCCGGCCGCCGCCATGATCTCGACCAGCGTGTCACCGCGGCCGACGGTCATCGACTCACGCTCGATCGCCGCGGGCGGCGTCATCGCGACGCGGTCCGGATCCGCGGCGTCCGGTTCGGCAGGCGACGGTCCGGCGGCGACGGCCGGCGCCCGGTCGGCGACCGCTGCGGCGAAGTCCCGTTCGCCGGTGCGCGTCACCACGGCCTGGTTCGCCGCGCTCAACGGCAGCTCGAGTCCGGCGAAGGCGCGCGCGTCGCCGCGGCGCTCGAACAGCAGGGTCACCGTCTGGCCGACCTGCAACCGCCGCAGGTCGAAGATGGAGCCGAGCGCGACGCTCGCGTAGTGCGCATCGGGGCGCGACACCCCGGCCGCCGCGATCATCTCGACCAGCGTGTCGCCGCGGCCGACGGTCATCGAAACGCGCTCGATCGTCGCCGGCGGCGGCGCCATCGCCAGTTCGTCCGCGGCCTCGACGACCGGGCCGACCGGCGGCGCCGCGGCGACGGCGGCGGCGAAGCCCCGTTCGCCGGCGCGCGTCACAACGGCTCGGGTCGACCCGTCCAACGGCAGAACCAGCCCGGCGAAGGTTCGCGCGCCGTCGCTGCGCTCGAACAGCAGGGTCACCTGCTGGCCGATCTGCAGCCGCCGCAGGTCGAATACGGTGTCCAGGGCGGCGGCCGCAAAGTGCGCCTCGGGGCGCGGCACGCCGGCGGCCGCGATCATCTCGACCAGGGTGTCGCCGCGCGAGACCGTGAGCGTCCGCCGTTCGGTCTCGACCACGGGGTCGGGTTCGACTGCGGCTGATTCGCCGTCGGCAGCCGGCGCCGCCGGCGGTTCGACGGCTGAGACGTCCTTGCGGCGAACCGGCATGCCGGTCTTCGCCGCCGCCTGGGTGACCGCGGCCGGCTCGACGGCGAAACGGTCGACGTGAAGGGAAAGCGCCGTGCCCGCCGCGAGACCGAGGATCAAGGCGGGGTAGGCTGCTGTTCTCAACTTCACGGCATCGTCTCCGGTGGTATGGCGCGGTTTGGCGCCTCGGGAATCACAATATCTAGCGGGTCGATCCGCTAGCGGTCGAAAATGAGGTACGGTGACTCAACGTGTCAACCGCCGAAACCACGATGCGCGGCGGCGGTCGCCACGGGTGGGGCCGCCGGCGGTTTCCGCGCCGTCCTCGCGACCGTCGTCCGGCCTCACAGGCGACCGTAGCGGCAAAAGAAAAACAAAGGGTTAATAAAGGCTTACGACGGCGCCCCAAAACCGCGGGAAACAGCGATAAATGGTTTGACAGGCTCGGCGGAACGGGTCTATACACCCGGCTCCCGACGCGGTGGGCGGTTCAGCGCGCGCCGAGATGGGTGGCTATTGGACATTGTGGATTGAGGGAAGGGATGCGCGGGCGGCGGTTTGTTGGCCGGCGTGGTGAGGTTTGCGTGTAGAGTGCCGCGTATACTCGTGCATCCGTTTAGGACGACTCTGTTGGTCCGTATTGGTGATTGGTGTGGCGCGAGTGGCGTCGGGCCGGTCGTCAGTGGTGCGGGCCGGCGTTGAGTTGGACGGGTGACATCGCGGGTGTACTGCGGTGGCTTCCGCCGTCGGGGTTCCGGGTGTTTCGGTTTGGTTGGTCCTGAGGTTTGGGCCGGTTGGGTCGGGGCGTTTGGGTTTCGATGGTCAGTCTAACTTGAGAGTTTGATCCTGGCTCAGAACGAACGCTGGCGGCAGGCCTAACACATGCAAGTCGAACGCGCGTCTTCGGGCGCGAGTGGCGCACGGGTGAGTAACGCGTGGGAACCTATCCCTGGGTACGGGACAACCGCGGGAAACTGCGGCTAATACCGTATACGCCCGGTGGAGCGATCCATTGGGGAAAGATTGATCGCCGAGGGGAGGGCCCGCGTCTGATTAGCTGGTTGGTGTGGTAACGGCGCACCAAGGCGACGATCAGTAGCTGGTCTGAGAGGATGATCAGCCACACTGGGACTGAGACACGGCCCAGACTCCTACGGGAGGCAGCAGTGGGGAATATTGGACAATGGGCGCAAGCCTGATCCAGCCATGCCGCGT
>JAZFQW010000439.1:0-3092 GCA_036445335.1 Alphaproteobacteria bacterium
CCTTCAGCGCCGCGTCGGTAGTGTCGTAGCCGACACCCAGGATCTCGGGAAAAATGATCGCCATCGCGCCGATCGCCAGGCCGCCGACCGCCGGCCGGAGGATCGCCGGCAGCTTCAGCTTGGCGACAGAATCGCCCGCCAGCATGATCGACTTCATGAAGCTCACCGCGACGATCGCGCTGACCAAGCCCAGCAGCGCGAACGCCGGAAATTCCAGAAACGACACGATCTCGTAGCTTTGCGGCAGGATGAACGCCGGAAAGTCGCCGTAATGCAGCCGCGAGATGATCGTGCCCATCACCGAGGCCAAAACGATCGGCGCGAATGCGCTCAAGGCATAGTGGCCGATGACCACCTCCAGCGCGAAGAAGACGCCGGCGATCGGCGCGTTGAAGCTGGCCGCGACCGCGGCGGCCACGCCGCACCCCAGAAGGGTGCGCGACAAGTTGGCCGACAGCCTGAGACGCTGGGCCAGCCACGCGCCGATGGTGGCGCCCAGATGCACGACCGGGCCTTCGCGCCCGGTCGACGCGCCGACGCCTAGCGACGCGGCGCTGACCACCGCCGCGCCCAGTCCGGCCCGTGGCGACATCCGGCCGCCGCGCAGCGCGCAGGCCTCCATCACGTCGGGCACCGACAGCGGCGCGCGGTTCGGCGTCGCATAGCGCACCAGCAGGCCGATCATCAGCCCGCCCAGGGCGGGCGCCAGCAACAGGTGCCACCAGGCCAGGTCGGCGGCAAGCGCCGCTAACTGCGACGACGAGAAGCCGTAGAACACGAACTGGACGGCGGACAGCAATTGCCGGAACAGGATCTCACCGACCGCCACGGCGGTGCCGATCACCACCGCCAGCACGGCGAGGACCAGCTGGTCGCTGCGCAGGATGCGGCGCAGCCGAATGATCACGCGCAACAGGACCCGTCGCGACGTCATGGCGCCCAAATGCGCTCGTCCCGCCGGTGCGACGGTCGGCCTGTTGGTGGTCTGCGATGGCGCGCCATGCCTCGTCGTCCTGCGATGCCTTGGCGGGCCGGCGACCGCCGCTGCTCGTGTGGTTGCCATTAAACGCCGTCCCCGCGCTGCAGGGAAGCCGATGAATCGCCGGAAATCACCGCGCGCTGTACAGTGACGTCCAGCCCCCCCGGGGTGTCATGGAGGGTCGTCGATGAGCAGCGTTACCATCCGTCCGGCGCGACCGGACGACGCCGAGACCATCCTGGCGATGATCCGCGACCTGGCCAGGTTCGAAATGGCCGAGCACGCGGTCAAGGCGTCGGCCGCCGACCTGCGGCGCGACGGCTGGGGCGCGGACCGCAAATTCGAGGCGCTGATCGCCGAGCTGGACGGCGGCGCCGTCGGCTTCGCCCTGTTCTTCCACACCTACTCCACATGGGAGGGCCGCGCCGGGATCTATGTCGAGGACATCTACGTGGCCGACGCGGCGCGGGGCCGGGGCGTCGGGCGGTGCCTGATGACCGCGCTGGCGCGCCTCACGGTGCAGCGCCGCTGCGCCCGCCTCGACCTCAGCGTGCTCGACTGGAACCCGGCCCGCGGGTTCTATGAGTCGCTGGGTTTGACCCGGCTGGCGGAATGGCTGCCGTATCGGGCGACGGGCGCCGCGCTGGCGGCGCTGGCACAGGAACCCGGCGACGACTGAAACCGGGGCCGGAGTGAGAAGTGCTGATTAACGCCGGCCGACGGACGGCGATTCCGTCGTAGCCACGCAGTTCCGGCCGAGATCCTTGGCCTGGGAAAGCGCGTCGTCGGCGCGCCTGAGCAGGTCCGCCAGCGGTTCGCCGGGGTCGTATTCGGCGCCGCCGATCGACAGCGTGACGCTGCCGATCGCCTCGCCGCTGGTGCGCCGCACGATCTTCAGCGACGCCATGCGCGCTCGGATCTGCTCCGCCACCACGGCGGCGTTCTTCAGGGCGGTGTCCGGCAGGATGATGGCGAACTCTTCGCCGCCATAGCGCGCGGCGGTGTCGCGGCCCTTGATCGAATCACGCAGGACGCGGCCCACCAGCTTCAGCACCTCGTCGCCGGCGTGGCGACCGTGGTTGTCGTTGAACGCCTTGAAACAGTCGATGTCGACCTTCAGCACCGACAGCGGGCGCCCCTCCTCCACGGAAGTCGTCGCGGCCGCACGCAGTTCGAAGTCGAAGAGCCTGCGATTGGAAATGCCCGTCAGGCCATCGGTCATCGCCTCGCGGCGGGCGGCGCTGAGGTCCTCGCGCATCTGCTCGATCTGGTGCGACGACATCCGGAGCTTATCGCTGAGTAGCCGGTTCTGTTCGGCGATCGCGCGCGAGTCCTCGACGATCGCATCGATGATCTCGCGAAGCCCGTCGAGCCCGATGTCGGGCCGACCGAGCCGCGTCGACAGGCCCGCCAGCTTCTCGCCATAGCCGCGCGCGCCCTGGCTGCATTCGCGCAACGCGTCCAGCACCGCCTCCAGCGCGCCCTGGGCGCGCTCGCCGATCTCCCGTACCAGCCGCCGTTCGCCGTCCACGCCGATATAATTTCCGTAGAGGGCCCGGTTGAGGGCTTCGGTGAACCGCTGTCCGTTCGACACCAGCACATCGATGGCGCGGATCAGGTCCTGGTTGTTGCCGCTGAAATAGCAATACCAGACGGCGTAGTTGTCGGGGTTGGCGGGGATGTCTTCCTCGGCCATGCGGTCCAGTGCCGCGCGGGCGAACTCGGATGCCTGCTGTGGGGAATCGGTAAACTGCACGTGCGCTCGATCTTGGCCGGTTCGACGTCGCCGGGACTCACTGCACCGATTAGGCTAATTTTCCGTTAAACCGCAATTGTCAGGCAGGTCGTGACCAGCGTGAGAGATGCAGGCTTATACCAAGGATCGCTGCTAATGACCCATTCGACCGGGTTCCCTTGACCGCTCGTCAGGCGCGGTTCGCGCCGCGGTGCCTGCGCACCGCAAGCGGAGCGCAACGCGGCGAGCGGACAAGGGAACCCGGCCTGCGGTGGCGCGCGGCGGCCCGCGGGGTGGGTGGCGACCCTTGCCCGATGCGGCTGCAGCGCGCCGGGGACCGCGCCGGCCCGGGGGCCCGCCGCGCGCCATCAAATGGGT
>JAZFQW010000440.1:0-2037 GCA_036445335.1 Alphaproteobacteria bacterium
ACGAGCGGCCGCTGTTCGCGATCCTCGACGACGCCGTCGCGCGGTTCGGCGACCGGCCGTGCGTCGATTTCCTCGGCAAGCGCTTCAGCTATCGTGAGATCGGCGACTTGGTCGCGCGCGCCGCCAGGGGCCTGCAGGCGCACGGTGTCGGCAAGGGCTCCAGGGTCGGTCTGTTGCTGCCGAACACGCCTTATTACGTCATCTTCTATTTCGCCGTGATGAAGTGCGGCGCCACGGTGGTCAACTTCAACCCGCTCTACGCCGAGCGCGAGATCGCCCACCAGATCGAGGACTCCGAGACCGACATCATGGTCACCCTCGACCTGAGGGTGCTGCACGACAAGGCGCGCAGGATGCTGACCGACACCCGGCTGAAGCGCTTGGTGATCTGCCGCTTCGCCGACATCCTGCCGTTCCCCAAGAACTGGCTGTTCACGCTGGCGCGGCGCAAGGCCCTGGCGCGGATCCCCGACGACGACCGGCACCTGCGGTTCGACGACTTGGTGGCCAACGACGGCCGCTTCGCCACCGTCGCGGTCGTGCCGGGCGACTTGGCGGTGCTGCAGTACACCGGTGGCACCACCGGTGTGCCCAAGGGCGCCATGCTGACCCACGGCAACCTGTACGCCAACGTCACCCAGGCGGCGCTGTGGTTCCCCGACGCCAAGCCGGGCGCCGAGCGCATGCTGGGGGTGCTGCCTTTTTTCCACGTGTTCGCGATGACCGTGGTGATGAATTTCAGCATCTACTACGCCTGGGAGATCATCATGCTGCCCAGGTTCGACGTCGACGACGTGCTGAAGGCGATCGACCGCAAGACGCCGACCGCCTTTCCCGCCGTGCCGACCATCTACACCGCCATCATCACTCATCCCCGGCGGGCCAAGTACGACCTGAAGTCGATCCGCTATTGCCTGTCGGGTGGCGCGGCGCTGCCGGTCGACGTCAAGCAGACCTTCGAAGCCGTGACCGGGTGCAGGCTGGTCGAGGGCTACGGCCTGTCGGAATCGTCGCCGATTGCCACCGCCAACCCGCTCGACGGGGTCAACAAGGCCGGCTCGATCGGCCTGCCGGTCCCGCGCACGACGATCGAGATCGTCGCGCTGGAGGACCGCGACAAGGTGCTGCCGCTGGGCGAGCGCGGCGAGGTCTGCATCCGCGGCCCGCAGGTGATGATGGGCTATTGGAACAAGCCCGACGAGACCGCCGACACCCTGGTCGACGGCCGGCTGCACACCGGCGACGTCGGCTACATGGACGACGACGGCTACGTCTTCATCGTCGACCGCATCAACGACCTGATCCTCGCCGGCGGCTACAACATTTACCCGCGCAACGTCGAGGAGGCGATCTACCTGCACCCGGCGGTCGACGAGTGCATCGTCGCCGGCGTGCCCGACGACTATCGCGGCCAGACCGTCAAGGCCTACATCAAGCTGGCCGCCGACCATGACCTGACCCAGGACGACCTGACCGCGTTCCTGAAGGACAAGCTGTCGCCGATCGAGATGCCCAAGCTGGTCGAATTCCGCGACGAGCTGCCCAAGACCATGATCGGCAAGCTCTCCCGCAAGGCCGTCCTGGACGAAGAGGCGGCGAAGGCCGATTCAGATCAGAAATAGGTATTGTGTCCCCGGAACCCTTCCGCCATGGAGCCAACGTGACCTCAGCGGAATGAGTACAAGACAGGAAGTATTAGATAACTATAATGCCGGCACTAGAATTACCATGGCCCGACTTGCCCGCCTGGTGGTTCCCGGATTGCCGCATCACGTCACCCAGCGCGGCAACCGGCGGGGCACGACGTTTTTCGGAGACGGCGACTACGCGCTCTATCTCGACCTGATTGCGGAGGCCGCCACCCGGGCGCGGACCGAGATCTGGGCCTATTGCCTGATGCCGAACCATGTCCGACGAGGACGGCTTGCGCCGCACCTTCGCCGATCTCCATCGTCGCTATACCGGCTTCGTCAATGCCCGCGCCCGCACCACCGGCCATCTCTGGCAGGGCCGGTACGGATCGGTGGTGATCGACGA
>JAZFQW010000441.1:0-3769 GCA_036445335.1 Alphaproteobacteria bacterium
CCGACCACGAACACCAATGTTCCCAAATAAATTGGGCCAAGGTGCGTCACCCAGTTGTGGGAGAACACTCCGAAGTAGTGCATTGGCAGCGCTACGACGAGGCCTATCACCGGTGACACGACGGCAGCCCACCAAGCCCACCATTCGCCGGGTCGCACTCCGTACCAAGCAAGAGCCACCACGGCGATACCTGTCGCCGCTATGAACCCTGCTGTCGCTATGTGTAGGTGGCTGATGTAGAGCATGACGGCTGGATTGAGTTCGTCGAGGTCGGATGGTGTAACACCGTTCAGAGTCGGAACGCCGATCTCAAACCCTTGACCAGAGAAGCTGCGGACAAAGAACACTACGGCGTATGCGATGAAGATCAATGCGCCTGCGGCCATGCCGATCGCGCCAGAGTTCGTCGCTGAATTCTTCGCAGACATTTTGCGTCACTCCCTCTCGCAAGCGCCCTCGCCTGTCGGCAAAGGCGGTCCACGAAATTATCGCATCGGTTCGACTGGTTAGCGAACGAAATTTCGATTACGTCGTATCGCGGGGTCGCCCTGAGCGCTGGGTGAGGCGACGCCCGGCCGAGCCTCGCTATCCCGTCTGGCGTTGGCCGGCGAAGCGGCCGCCGCGGCGGAAGCGGGCGAGATAGTTCGGCAGGATGACCTCGGCGGCAGTCGGCTGGATGCCCAGGTCGGCGAGGGTTAGCGAGCCTTCCGACACCACACTGTCGACCTTGAGCCGCGCGATCTGGTCGGCCGTCAGAATCGCCGGCGTCGCCCGCCGTCACCCCTTGGTGTCGCCCACCAAAATGCCCTCGACGACGTAGCGCCAGACGATGATCACGAGCGCCAGCGACGGCAGGACGGCGAGGAAGATGGCGCTGTTGAGCAGGCCCCACGACACGTCGGTGTTGCGCGCCAGCGCCGCCATGACGACCGACAGCGGCCGGTTTGCCGCGTCACCCGACAGCACCAGCGCGAACAGGAACTCCGCGTACGACAGCATGAAAGCGAACAGGCCGGTTGCAAACAGGCTGGGCAGCGACAGCGGCAGCACGATCCGGTAGAACACCTGGAAGCGGTTGCAGCCGTCGACGATCGCCGCGTCCTCGATGTCCTCGGGGATGCGGCGGAAGAACACCGACAGGATCAGCACGGTGAACGGCAGAGTCAGCACCGAGTGCACCAGCACCAGGGCGAGCTTGGTGCCGAGCAGCCCGAGCGCCTGGATCAGCAGGTAGAACGGCGTCGCCAGCGCCACCGCCGGCACCAGCCGGCTGAGCACGATGACCATGAACGAGGCGGTCTTGCCGCGGAACCGCATGCGCGCGAACGCGTACGCCGCCGGCGCGCCGAACAGGATGTTCACCGCCATCACCCCGAGCGCGACGACGGTGCTGTTGATCATGCTGTCGGGCACCTGGCGCGCGGCGTCGGAGATCATGCCGCGCATCGCCCCGCTCACCTCGTACGACGACGGGATCTCGCCGGTGAAGATGTAACGGTAGTTGTCGAGCGTCAGGCCGCTGGAGAACCAGTCCGGCGGGAACGAGAACAGCGCCCGGTCGGGAATGACGCTGCCGAGCAGGCTCAGCACTACCGGGCCGGCGCTGAACACGAACAGGGTCAGCGCCGCGAGATAGAGCAGGATCCGCCCCACGGCGCTGCGGCGCATGGCTAGTCCTCCCCGAACAGGTCGGACGGCAGCGCCTTGACGATCGCCAGGATGAAGCCGACCGAGATCAGCACCATGATGAACGCGACCGCCGAGCCGTTGCCGAAATTGAGCATGGAGAAGCTTTCCTTCCAGATCTGGAAGGACAGCATGGTGGTGGCGGTCCCCGGCCCGCCGCCGGTCATGGCGTAGATGATGTCGTAGCTGGTGAAGGCGATCAGCGTGTTGTAGACCAGCAGCACGACGACCATCGCCTTGATCTGCGGCAGGCTGATAAAGCGGAACCGCTGCAAAGGCGTGGCGCCGTCCATCCTGGCGGCGTCGTGCTGCTCGGGATCGATCGCCACCAGCGCCGCCATCAGCAGCACCGCGGCGAACGGGATCTGGGTCCAGACATGGGCGACGATGACGCAGGCCCTGACCAGGACCGGGTCGGTCAGCCACGGGACGTAGTGATCGATCAGCCCGAGCCTGTATAGCGCCAGGTTGAGGATCCCCCACGACGGGTTGAAGATCCAGATCCACAGCACCGCGGTGATCGCGCCGGGCAGTACCCAGGGCAGGATCACGACATAGCGGACCAGCGCCCGGCCCTTGAACCGCGCCAGCAGCAGTTGGGCGACGCCCAGCCCCAGCAGCACGACCAGCGGCGCGCTGATCACAGTGAACACCAGCGAGTTGCGCAGCGCGACCACGAAATAGCTGCTGGTGATGACGCTCCGGTAGTTCTTCAGCCCGATGAACGGCTCTCCGGGCAGCAGCACCATCACCTGGTGCAGGCTGGTCCACAGCGCGTGCGCCACCGGATAGGCGGTGAACAGGACCACCAGGAACAGCGCCGGGACAAGCCATTCCAGCGGATAGCGCGGCTGGCGCCACAGCGGGGCGGACATCGGCGGCGATCGCCTTCGGCCGCGGCCGGCGGGGCGGCCGGAGCCGCCCCGCCGGCCTCAGGCCGCGCCGGTCAGTTGCCGCGCAACAGCTGCCGGTATTCCAGCCACTTGTCGGCGCCGGCGTCCATCACCTCGGCGACGCTGGCCTCGCCGATCATCGCCTGGGCCAGCAGCGGCCGGAAATAGGCCGACCAGATGCCGGTCCATTCGGTCCAGGTGCCGTTCCTGGCGCGCGTCGCCTGGTCCCTGAACGCGGCCATGTCGATCCATGTCGACCACGCCTCGACGACGTCGGGATCGTCGAACAACGGCAGCTGCGCGAATCCCAGGCCCTTTTCGACCGCCCAGCGCTCGGCCACGGCGAAATCGCCGCCGCCCATGAATTCGATGAACTTCCAGGCGGCGTCGCGGCGGGCCGGGTCCTCGGCGGCCTGCGCGGTCATCGTGTAGAACTTGGCGAAGCCCAGCGTGCCGCGCGCGTCGCCGGGCATCGGGGTCATGTCGAATTGCCCGGCCAGCGGCTGGGCGCCGGCGTTGTTCATCGCCGCCAGCACGTAGTTGTAGACGATCGTGAAGGCGTGCCGGCCGGTGTTCATCGCCGGGATGATCGTGCTCTCGTGCGACTCCATCGCCACCAGGTCGTGCTCGCCGATCGCGTCCTGCAGCCACTGCAGATGCTGGAACGCCAGCGAGTCCGGGTCGTTGAACAGCGGGTTCAGCTCGTCGTCGAACATGTCGCCGCCGCGGCCGTAGACCTGGGCGACGAAGGCGTCGTAGAAGTTCGGCAGCTCCTGATCGAATTCGTAGACGATCGGGTGCTCCATGCCGCCGTCCTTGAGCTGCTGGCTGGCCTGCAGCACGTCGTCCCAGGACTGCGGGACAGCGATGCCGTTGTCCTCCAGGATCTGCTTGTTGTAGACGAAGCTGATGATGTCGGCGTAGTAGGACAGGCCGTACAGTTGGTCCTCGTAGGTCATGTCGCTGACGGCGTAGTCGGTGATCTGGTCGCGGTACGCCGCCGCCTCGGGGAAGTGCTGGTCCAGCGGCGCCAGCCAGCCCGCCGACGCCCACGCCGGCAGCCAGTCCTGGCCGCCATAGACGACGTCGGTCCGTGTGTTGCCGCGAAAGCGCAGCACCATCGTATCGTGGTAGTCCAGCCAGGTGTAGTCGGTCAGGTTGATCTTGATATCGGGATTGAGCTCCTCGAA
>JAZFQW010000442.1:0-3119 GCA_036445335.1 Alphaproteobacteria bacterium
CGGCGCCTTCTGTTCGTGTCAGGCCGCTTCCGTCTTTTCCCCGCTGCCGGCGCCCGCCAGTTCGAGCGACACCGGCGTCGGATTGCTGAGGATGTCGAGCACCGGGCAGTGCCGGTCGACGGCGTCCTTGAGCCGTTGCAGATCGGCCTGGCTGGCCGGGCTGTCCAGGGTCACGGTTCCCTCGATGCCCTGATAGCCGGGACGCACGGAGTCGTCGACGGCGAAGAACCCGCGCAGGTCGATCGGCCCCTTCAGATCCACCGAGACGCCGTCGAGCGGGATGCCCAGCGCATCGGCGTACAGCCGGTAGGTGATCTCCTGGCACGACGCCAGCGCGGCCAGGACGTATTCCACCGGGTTCGGCGCCGCGTCGGCGCCGCCCAGCGCCTCCGGCTCGTCGACGGCGAGCTTGAACTGGCGGACGGCGACCTCGCTTTCCAGACCGGCGACCTGGCGCGAGCTGACCGAGAACTCGGCGATTGCATTTTCCGGCGCATCCTTCAGGCCGGCCTGAGCCGCCTCGACCACTTCCTTGAAGGCAAATGACATGAGCTGTTCCCCCTTTAATCGCGCCGTTGGCCGCGCGGTTGCCCCGTCGCCGGCCCGGCAAATCAAAAACCGCCTCAGCAGCGCCGGGCGGTTACTTCGAGTCTTCCGCTTTAGCTGCATTTGTTCCGCGCCCGCAAGCTGGCTCTCAATTCGGCGCCCCGAAACGCTAGCGGACCATCGGTTAATTTGTCAATCGCCGAATGTAATTCAGGCGTTAATACAATAACTATTTGTATTAATGGCCGCTCCAGCCGACTACTCGGCCCCAGTGGGCGATATGCTGGTCGTTGGTTGCCGAGTGCGATTTGCCGGTGTTGCCGGGGTCGAGGTCGCCGGTGCCGCCGAGGGAAAACCAGTCCTCGCCGTCGCCCATCCCGGCGTTGCCGAACACATTGTCGATACCGCCTGGGTCCACCCGACCCTTGCCGCCGTGTCCGACCGGCCCGCGGCGGCCGAGAAGCGCTTCCAGGGCCGGTCTGTGACTGCCCGTCGGGCCGACGCCGGTGAAGGCGGGCGCGTCGGCGCCGTCGGCCAACGCCGGCGCCGAGACGGTGAGGACCGACAGGCCGAGCGCGGCTGCCGCCGCCCCGATGAACTTGCGCACCATCG
This sequence comes from Alphaproteobacteria bacterium, assembly GCA_036445335.1. Lineage (GTDB taxonomy): Bacteria > Pseudomonadota > Alphaproteobacteria > DSM-16000 > Inquilinaceae > JAZFQW01. The sequence goes on from JAZFQW010000442.1 coordinate 1,159, forward strand.
CCATCTCTCCCGTGGGTGGTCGCCTGCGATTGCAGTTGCAAATGATTCGCGACGTTACATCAAGGTGTTATGGCGGCACCTTGGCACGATCCGGGCGCCGCGGTCGGGTTGGACGACGGCCGTGCGGCCGGAGCCGAAATAAATCGGCGGCGCGGCGAATCGCGTACCATGCGCAAGCGACGCGCGGCGACACACGGACGAGGGCGATGGCGGCGACCCCGAAACCCCGGACCGGCGGCCAAATACTGATCGATCAGTTGCGGCTGCACGGCACCGAAACGATGTTCGGCGTGCCGGGCGAGAGCTTTCTGGCGGTTCTCGACGCGCTGCACGACACCCCGGAGCTCCGGTTCATCTGCTGCCGGCAGGAAGGCGGCGCGGCGATGATGGCGGACGCTCACGGCAAGCTGACCGGCCGGCCCGGGGTGTGCATCGTGACGCGCGGGCCGGGCGCCACCAACGCCAGCGCCGGCGTGCACATCGCCTTCCAGGACTCCTCCCCGATGATCCTGCTGATCGGCCAGGTCGCGCGCGGCATGTCCGAGCGCGAGGCGTTCCAGGAGATCGACTTCCGCCGCATGTTCGGCCAGATGGCAAAATGGGTGGCGCAGATCGACGACCCGGCGCGGATTCCGGAGATGATCGCCCGCGCCTTCCACACCGCGACCCAGGGCCGGCCCGGTCCGGTGGTCCTGGCGCTGCCCGAGGACATGCTGTGCGAGCCGGCCTCGGTGGCCGATCCGCGGCCCTTTCGGCCGGCCGTGGCGCATCCCGGCGACGCCGCGATGGCGGAGCTGCGGCGGCTGATCGCCGGCGCCGAACGGCCGTTCGCGATCGTCGGCGGCGGCGGCTGGAATGCCAACGCCTGCGCCGACTTCGCGTCGTTCGCCGGCGCCAACGGCCTGCCGGTCGGCGCCGCCTTCCGCTGCCAGGACTATCTGGACAACACCCACCCGAGCTACGCCGGCGACGTCGGAATCGGCATCAACCCGAAGCTGGCGCGACGCGTCTGCGACGCCGACCTGTTATTGGCCGTGGGTGCGCGGCTGGGCGAGATCACCACCAGCGGCTACACCCTGGTCGACGCGCCGCGGCCGCGCCAGACCCTCGTCCACGTCCATCCCGGCGCGGAGGAGCTGGGCCGGGTCTATCAGCCCGACCTGGCGATCCAAGCCGGCATGCCGGCGTTCGCCGCGGCGGCGCGGGCGCTGGCGCCGGTCGATCCCAAACGGTGGGCGGACTGGACCGTGTCGGCGCGCGAGGATTATCTGGAAAACATCCGCCCGGTCACGGCGCCAGGTGCGGTGCAGCCGGCGGAGATCGTCGCCTGGCTGGGCGATCGCCTGCCGCCCGAGGCGATCATGACCAACGGCGCCGGCAACTACTCCGGCTGGCTGAACCGCTTCTACCCGTATCGCCGCTATCGCACGCAACTGGCGCCGACTGCCGGGGCCATGGGCTATGGCACGCCGGCGGCGGTGGCGGCGAAGCTGCGTCACCCCGACCGCCCGGTCGTCGCCTTCGCCGGCGACGGCTGCTTTCTGATGAACGGGCAGGAGCTGGCGACGGCGGTGCAATATCGCCTCAACATCATCATCGTCGTCGTCAACAACGGCATGTACGGCACCATCCGCATGCACCAGGAGCGCGCCTATCCCGGCCGGGTCAGCGGCACCGACCTGGTCAACCCGGATTTCGCCGCCCTGGCCCGCGCCTACGGCGCCGCCGGAACGGTGGTCGAGCGTACCGAGGACTTCGCCCCCGCCTTCGAACAGGCGATGGCGGCGGACATCCCGACGCTGATCGAGCTGCGCATCGATCCCGAGGCGCTGACCCCGCGCGCGACCCTGAGCGAGATCCGCGCGGCCGGCCGGAGAAAGCCGGACGGAGGCTGAAGCCCGGCCGCGCCGGCACGGTCGTCCGGCCGCGGCCGCCGGCACGCTCCGCCACCCGGTATTCGC
>JAZFQW010000443.1:0-3294 GCA_036445335.1 Alphaproteobacteria bacterium
GGGCTCGAGAACGTCAAGCGGCTGGACTCGCTCGCCGTGTCCGTCACGTCCGAGACCCTGCCCGCGCGGCCCGAGGTCTGGGTCATGCGCTACGAGTAGGCGTCCGGGCCGACTCGCGGTATGCCCTTCCACGGCGGCCGTGGTCACCGCTGCATCCGGCACACGAGGCGCTACCGAGGAGCACGGGTTACGGCCAGGTCACCGAAGAGGTTCTGCAGCACTGACGACACTGCCCGGCAGCAAGGTCAAGGTGACAGTGGGGATCCGGCCGAGGTTCCCGATGGCTTCGCCGACGACGTGCAACGGGTAATCAACGAGAACAGCACCTTGCGCTTCAAGTCGCACGAGTTCGAGGAGAGTTAGCGATCAGACGCTATTGCGATGCCGCCTCCAGGGCCTAGCTAGGCCCCCGTCGACCGGTCAGCTCAACCAGTTGCCGCCGTCGACGTTGAGCGTCTGGGCGACGATGTAATCGCTGTCGGTCGACGCCAGGAACACCGCGGCGCCGACATGGTCCTCGGGCACCCCCATGCGGCCGTATGGCACCGCCTCGCCGACCAGCCGCCTCTTCTCGCCGACCGGGCGATGTTCGTACTTGGCGAACAGTCCGTCGACCACGTCCCACATTGGCGTGTCGACGACCCCGGGAGCGATGCCGTTGACGTTGATACGGCGCTCGATCAGCTCCAGCCCAGCCGACTGCGTGAGGCTGATCACCGCCGCCTTGCTGGCACAATAGGCCGCGACCAGCGGCTCGCCGCGGCGGCCGGCCTGCGACGCCATGTTGATGATCTTGCCGCCGTTTCCCTGTTCGACCATCCGCCGCGCCACCGCCTGCAGGGTGAACAGCAGGCCCTTGACGTTGACGGCGAACACCCGGTCGTAGCTCTCCGGTGTGACCTCCAGGAGCGGCGCCATGTCGAAGACGGCGGCATTGTTGACCAGGATGTCGATGGCGCCGAATCGATCGACGACGGCGGCGACGGCCTCGTCGATCGATTCCCGCCGGGTGACGTCGAGCGCCGTGGCGAAGGCGGCGTCGCCCAGCTCGTCGGCGGTCTGCAGCGCCTGGTCGGCCAGCAGGTCGGCGATCGCCACACTGGCGCCCTCGTCGACGTAGCGCTTGGCGATCGCCCGGCCGATGCCGCGCGCGCCGCCGGTGATCAGCGCGACCCTGTCCCGCAGCCTCATGAATTTGCTCCCCAGCAGGCGCGGCGCCTCAGCGCCGGGCACCCGTTACCAGCAGGTATAACCGCCATCGGCGAGGACGATGCTGCCGGTCATCAGGCTGGCCGCGTCGGAGGCGAGGAACAGCACCACCGAGGCGACCTCGTCGACCTGCCCGACCCGGCGCATCGGGGTGTTCTCCAGCCACACCGGATACATCCGGTCGTCCTCCATGCCGAACTTGGTCAGCGGCGTCTCGATATAAGTCGGCGCCACTGCGTTGACACGGACGCCGCGCTCGCCCCATTCCGCGGCGAGCGATTTGGTGAGCTGGTGCACGCCGGCCTTCGAGGCGTTGTAGAACGACTGCGGCTGCGGCTTGTTGACGACGAAGCCCGACATCGAGCCGATATTGACGATCGCGCCGCGGCGGCGCGCCAGCATGTGCCGGCCGAAGGCGCGGCAGCACCAGAACAGGCCGTTCAGGTTGACGTCGATGACGTTCAGCCAGTGCTCGTCCACGACCTCTTCGGCTGGAACGTCGCTGCGCGCGATGCCGGCGTTGCACACCAGGATGTCGACGGCGCCGTGCCGGTCGACCAGCGCGTCGGCGACGGCGGTCACCTGGTCGGGCTTGGTGACGTCCAGAGCGACGATCTCCGCCTCGTGGCCGGCCTCGGCGAGCGTCGCCCGGCCGGCGGCGGCGGCCTTGGGGTCGACCTCGGCGATCACCGCGGTCGCGCCGGCCTCCGCCAGGGCAGACGCGCAGGCGAGACCGATTCCTTGGCCGCCGCCGGTGACCACGGCGACTCGGCCCGACAGGTCGTACTTCTCGAGATACATCACGCCTCCGTCGTTGCTTCGTCGGCGCACGGCAGCGCGCATCTCGGCGCTGCCGCGGCGCCCGCTATTTCACCGCGCCGAAGGTCAGTCCGCGCACCAGCTGGCGCTGGCTCATCCAGCCGAACACCAGGATCGGCGCGATCGCCATCGTCGACGCGGCCGAAAGCTTGGCCCAGAACAGTCCCTCCGGCGCCGAGAACGAGGCGATGAACGCGGTCAGCGGCGCCGCGTCCGAGGTGGTCAGGTTGATGCTCCAGAACGCCTCGTTCCACGTCAGGATGATCGCCAGCAGCGCGGTCGAAGCGATGCCGGGCACCGCCAGCGGTAACAGCAGATAAATCAACTCCTCGATCGGATTGGCGCCGTCTATTCGCCCGGCCTCGAGGATGTCGGCCGGCACATCCTTGAAGAACGTGAACAGCATCCAGACCACGATCGGCAGGTTGATCAGCGCGTAGACGAGGATCAGACCGATGTGCGTGTCGAGCAGGCCGAGGTTGATGAACAACAGGTAGATCGGCACCAGCACGCCGACCGGCGGCAGCATCTTGGTGGACAGCATCCACAGCAGGGTCGACCGGGTGTACCTGGTCGGAAAGAACGCCATGGCATACGCCGCCGGGATGGCGAACACCAGCGCCAGCAGGGTCGACCCCACCGATATGACGATGCTGTTGACCGCGAACTTCACATAGTCCGCGCGCTGCTGGACCGCGCCGTAATTCTCCACTGTCGGCTCGAAGATCAGGGACGGCGGCGTCGACACCGCCTCGATCTCGGTCTTGAAACTGGCCAGAATCATCCAGGCGATCGGGAAGAACATCGCCAGGGCGAGGGTCCAGGCGACGGCCGTCACGATCAGTTTGTTGCGCGTGGCGCGAGTCATGGCGGTGCCTCAGACGTCCATCGTGCGCGCCACGGCGCGGATCAGGAATATGGCGACGATATTGGCGAGGATGATCGCGATCACGCCACCGGCGGAGGCGCCGCCGGCGTCGAATTCCAGCAGCGCGCGGATGTAGATGAGATAGGCGAGATTGGTCGTCGCCAGGCCCGGGCCGCCCGACAGGGTGACCAGGATCTCGGCGAAGATGGTCAGGAAGAAGATCGTCTCGATCATGATGACGATGCTGATCGCGCGACCGAGATGCGGCAGGACGATGTAGACGAACAGGGCGATCGGACCGGCGCCGTCCATGCGCGCCGCGTCGCGGATCTCGACATCCAGCGACTGCACCGCGGTCAGCAGGATCAACAACGCGAACGGCAGCCACTGCCACGACA
>JAZFQW010000444.1:0-2032 GCA_036445335.1 Alphaproteobacteria bacterium
CCGACAACGTCTCCTTGCGCGCCCGGTCGCCGCGGTACATGCCACCCAGCTGCGGCACCATGACGTGGCTCTCGTCGACGAACAGCAGCGCGTCGTCTGGCAGGTACTCGAACAGCGTCGGCGGCGGCTCGCCCGGCGCGCGGCCGGTCAGATAGCGCGAATAGTTCTCGATGCCGGCGCACGAGCCGGTCGCCTCCATCATCTCGATGTCGAACTGGGTGCGCTGCTCCAGCCGCTGCGCCTCCAGCAGCTTGCCGGTCCGGTTGAACTCGTCGAGCCGCACCTTCAGGTCGACCTTGATCTGCTTGATCGCCTGGGCCAGCGTCGGCTTGGGCATGACGTAGTGGCTGTTGGCGTAGACCCGGATCTTCTCCAGCGCCGCGACCTTCTCGCCGGTCAGCGGGTCGATCTCGTGGATCGACTCGATCTCGTCGCCGAACAGCGACAGCCGCCAGGCGCGGTCCTCCAGATGGGCCGGGAACAGCTCGACCACGTCGCCGCGCACGCGGAACGTGCCGCGGCCGAACGCGGTGTCGTTGCGGCGGTACTGCAGCTCGACCAGCCGGCGCAGTAGCTCGTTGCGGTTGATCCGCTGGCCGGCCGACAGCGGCACCGTCATCTCGCTGTAGGTCTCGACGTCGCCGATGCCGTAGATGCACGACACCGAGGCGACGATGATCACGTCGCGCCGCTCCAGCAGTGCCCGCGTGGCGGAGTGGCGCATGCGGTCGATCTGCTCGTTGATCGAGCTTTCCTTCTCGATGTAGGTGTCGGTGCGCGGGACGTAAGCCTCGGGCTGGTAGTAGTCGTAGTACGAGACGAAATACTCTGCCGCGTTGTTCGGGAAGAAGCCCTTCATCTCGCCATACAGCTGCGCCGCCAGCGTCTTGTTGGGCGCCAGGACCAGCGCCGGGCGCTGCAGCGCCTGGATGACATGCGCCATGGTGAAGGTCTTGCCCGAGCCGGTGACGCCCAGCAGCACCTGGTCTTTCTCGCCCCGGCGCAGCCCGTCGACCAGCTCGGCGATCGCCTCGGGCTGGTCGCCGGCCGGCTTGAACTCCGACGCGATCTCCAGCGGCGCGCCGGCCTCGGTCGGCGGCAGCGCGTGCTTGCGGATGGCGACGGCAGTGGTGGCTGCGGTGGACATAGGCTCTTATATCGCGCCGCGGCGGCGAAGCGCCACCCGGCCGGACGCAGCGACGGCGCGCCTCGTGACACGACCCTGCCACGCGCAAGTGCCAGTGCCGGCCTTCTCTGTTCTTCGTCATGCACCGGCTCGACCGTGGCATCCATTGCGCCGCCAGCACCGGCGGACGGATGGATCGCCCGGTCGAGCCGGGAGATGACGAGGAGGGGGCGTCGATTATCGGCGTCGAGGTCCGCGACGAGCGCCGACGGGATCGCCGGCCTCGGAACCCGACCTGGTGCCTGTGAAGGTGCCAGGAACATGTGCGGCGAGAGCCGGATCGCTTTGGCCACGGCCGGAGAGGTCTTCGCTTCCGCGCCCTGCCCGGCCCTGAACCTGGACAGCGACGGCGATGGCATCCCGGACATCTCCGACAACTGCCCGCAAGATTTCAACGCTGACCTGGCTGACGCCGACCTGGACTTCGCCGGCGACGTCTGTGACAACTGCGATGCGATCAGCAATCCCGATCAGTCCAATGTGGATGGAGACGCGTTCGGGGACGTGTGCGACACGTGCACGGACAGCGATGGCGACAGCTTCGGCGATCCGGGCTTCCCGCAGAACACCTGCCCCGACGATAACTGCCGCTCCGCCGCCAACCCGGCGCAGCTCGACACGGACAGCGACGGGGCCGGGGATGCCTGCGATACGTGCCCGCTCGACCCGGACGACGACATCGACGGCGACACGATATGTGGTGACGTCGACAACTGCGTCACCACCTACAACGCGTCACAGAGCAACTTCGACGGCGATGCGTTCGGCGATGCCTGCGACGACTGCCAGGACAGTGACAGCGACGGCTTCGGGGACCCCGGTTTCCCCGCCAACACCTGCACCGAG
>JAZFQW010000445.1:0-2257 GCA_036445335.1 Alphaproteobacteria bacterium
GTCGACGGGCTGGAAGCCGTTGGTGACGACGGCGTAGCCGGCGGCGTCGCTGCCCGCCAGAAGGGTGGGGAAGCCGCGGATGCCGGTCTGCTGGGCGATGGCGAAGTCGGCGCGGGTCTCCGCCACGGTCGCGGCGTCGTCGAACGCGCTCTCGAACGCCGCGCGCGCCACGCCATGGTCGGCGGCTAGGTCGGTCAGCGCCGCGCGGTCGGTCACATCGGTGTTGTCGGCATAGAACGCGCGGTGGAGCCGCTTCATGAAGGGCAGCGCCGCCGCCGGGTCCTGCCGGCGCACCGCGACGACGGCGCGGCACGGCGGTTCGGTATCGTAGACGAAGCCCTCGCGGTCGAAGAACGCGAAGTCGAACGGCTGGCCCGACGCGTCCCGCACGTGCTCCCAGTGGTGGCGGATGGTGCGCCTGGTCGCGTCGTCCATGGCCTCGGTCGTTCCCGGCCGCAGGCCGCCGAGTACGAGGCGGATCGGAAGCCGGTCGCCGAAGCGGTCGCCCACGACCTCGATGACCGGCGAGAAGCCCCAGCACCAGGAGCACATCGGGTCGGCGAAGTAGATCAGCTGCAATGACATCGATCGATCCTAGCCCGCATCTCTCACACTGGCCACGGTCTGCGCGGCGCTGTCGCGCCGACAGGGCAGGAACGCCGCGCGGCGCGATGCCGTCGCATCGGGCGATCGGAAGCGCCACACGCAGCGCCGCCTCATGTCATTGAAGCGCGCCGGTCACCATCAAGGCAGCGTCCGGATGCGGCTCGTCGGACGGCGTGAAGGCGCCGCCATATTGCGCCACACCCTTGGTGATCCGCACCTCGTCGATCCAGCCTGCGTGCAATGTACCGAGCCTGAGATCGGCGCTGGAGTCGTGGAAACTCGCGGCGACGTGGGTGTCGATGACGACCGCGCCATCGACGTAGACCCGCAGTTGCTTGCCGGCGTCCCGCTCCACCGCGACGTGGTACCAGGTGTCGACGGCCGGCGCCCAAGGCGCGGCCAGCGTCACCCGGCTGGCGTTCGTCCCGTCGGGGCTGTAGAGGAAGCGGATCTGGTCGGCGGTCGTCCAGTCGACAAGCCACGAGATCTGACTGTGGGCCGAGTCGTACTGGTAGATGAATGCCGCATAGCTGCTGCGCGAGCCGAAGCGCACCCATGCCTCGACGGTGAATTCGCCGGCGCCGAAATGCCAGTCGGCGCTGTCGGCGGCCGACACGAAGGATGTACCCGCGTCGTCGAACACCGCCGACGCCCCGCCGAACCGGCTCTGGGCGATGTCGATCTGCGCGGCGCCGGCAAACGTCAGCGCGTGGTTTCCGTCGCTTTGGTCGACCGCCAGCGTCGCCCCGTCGGCGCCGTCCAGATGGCTGAGCAGCACCACGTCGGCGAAGTCCGGCGTCCTGCCGGCCGGCGTGAACGGTCCGGCGTACTGTGCCGCGCCCTTGGTGATCCGCACGTCGTCCAGCCAACCGGCGTGCATCGTGCCGAGCCTGACATCGGCGCTGGAATCGTGGAAGGCCGTGGGAACCTCCGTGTTGATCAGGACGTTGCCGTCGACATACACGCGCAGGTTCCGGCTCGAATCCCGGTCGACGGCGAGGTGATACCAGGTGTTCACCGACGGGCTCCAGGGCGCCGCGAGGGTCACTCTGCTGGCGTTGGTGCCATCGGGGCTGAACAGGAAGCGGAGTTGACTGGACGCGGTCCAGTCGAGCAGCCAGGAGATCTGGTTGCTGGCGGAATCGTACTGGTACGCGAACGCCGAATAGGAGCCGAGCGACGAGAAGCGCACCCGGCCCTCGACGGTGAACTCGCCGGCGCCGAAGTGCCAGTCGTCGCTGTCGGAAGCCGACACGAACGAGGTCTGCAAATCGTTGAACACCGCCGACGCCCCGCCGAATCTGCTCTGGCCGGAATCGATCTGGGCGCCGCCGGCGAACGTCAGCGAGTGGCCGCTGTTGCTCTCGTCGTCGGCCGTCGTGGCGCCGTCGGCGCTGTCGAGATGCGTCATCAGGACGACATCGTCGGCCGTGGCCTGCCTGTTGGGTTGCGTGAAGGCCCCCTGGTAGCGCGCCACGCCCTTGGTGATGCGGACCTCGTCGATCCATCCGGCGTGCAGCGTGCCAATCTTGAGATCGGCGCTTGAGTTGTGGAGCGCCGCGGGCACCGCGGAATTGATCAGGATGTTTCCGTCGACATAAACACGCAGGGTCTGGCTTTCATCGCGGTCGACGGCGAGGTGGTACCAGGT
>JAZFQW010000446.1:0-4689 GCA_036445335.1 Alphaproteobacteria bacterium
ACTGCCGCCCGGCTTCAAGCTGCCAATGTAGGCGACCAGGTATTTCGCCACCAAGGCACTAAGACTCCCGGTTGCACGCCTGGCACCGCACTTGGCGCGGCGAAACCATCCTTAGTGACGTTGTGGCTTGGTGGTAGTGATATCCCGTGATCGGTCCGGAAATCGAAACGCTGATTCGGCTGTTGGCCAAGCTGCCGGGGCTGGGCCCTCGCTCGGCGCGGCGGGTCGCGCTGCATCTGCTCAAGCATCGCGAGGCGCTGATGGCGCCGCTGGCCGAGGCGCTGGGCACGGCGGCGGCGGCGATCCGCGAGTGCGGCGCCTGCGGCAATGTCGATACCAGCGACCCCTGCGCCATCTGCGCCGACGCCGCCCGCGAGCCGACCACGCTGTGCGTGGTCGAGCAGGTCGCCGACCTGTGGGCGCTGGAGCGCACCAAGGCGTTCCGTGGCCGCTACCACGTGCTGGGCGGCACACTTTCGGCGCTCGACGGGGTCGGGCCGGACGACCTGAGCATCCCGGCGTTGATAAACCGGGCGCGCGCGTCCGGCGTGACCGAGGTGATCCTGGCGCTCAACGCCACCGTCGAGGGCCAGACGACGGCCCACTACATCACCGACCGGCTGGCCGAATGCGGCGTCACCGTGTCCCGTCTCGCCCACGGCGTGCCGGTCGGCGGCGAGCTCGACTATCTCGACGACGGCACCCTGATGGCGGCGCTGAAGGCGCGCCGAAAGGTGTGAGATTTCCGGCTCACTGCGGCTCGCCGGAGTCGGACGGCAGCGCCTGCTCCCGCGCCGCCTTCACCTCGTCGAGCTCGGTCTGCAGCGCCTGGGCCCGTTCCAGCGCATCGCCATACTGGGTGCGATAGTCGTCCAACGCGGTTCGCGCGTTGGCCGCTGCGGCCTCCAGGCGCTCGACCCGGGCCTCCAGCTCGGCGGCGCGGTCGCGCAGCGCCTGCGCCTCGGCGACGGCTGCTTCCAGCTCGGTACCGATCCGCGCCGTCCCGGCGACCGCCGCGTCGCGCCCGGCGACGGTTGCCTCCAGCTCGGTGCCGATCCGCGCCGTCTCGGCGACCGCGGCGTCGCGCCCGGCGATGGTTGCCTCCAGCTCGGTACCGATCCGCGCCGTCTCGGCGATCGCCGCGTCGCGCCCGGCGATGGTTGCCTCCAGTTCGGTGCCGATCCGCGCCGTCTCGGCCACCGCCTCATCGCGCCCGGCGACGGTTGCCTCCAGCTCGGTACCGATCCGCGCGGCCTCGGCCACCGCCTCATCGCGATCCGCGACGATCGCGGTCAGATCGCCGTCGACCACGCTCAACTGCTCCTGTGCCGCCTGGAGATCCGCTTGGGCCTGCCGCGCGTCGCCCTGCGCCGTGCCGATCCGGTCCAGCGCGACCCAGAGGAAGATGACGGCGACCACGACCGGGACCGCAACCGCCACCACTGTCCGCATCAGGACCTGCCGCTCGCGCGTCGCGACCCGCGTTTCAAGATCCGCCAGGCGGGAATCCTGGGCCTCCTGTCCCGGCTTCTGGGTCGCCGGACTGGTCTTGTCGGCCGCCGGTTTGGGCTTCTGGGTCGTCTTTCTCGGCTTTCGCGGTCGCGTGGCCATGATCTATCCCGCCGCTCGCTGCTCGTAGAGGGTCCAGACGATGTTTTCGATCCGCGTCAGCTGCGTCTCCGGCGGCCTTTGCCGGCCGGCGAGCTGCCGCCAGCGGTCGCGCAGGAACTCGACATGGACGAGCCGGTCGCGGCGCTCCATCCATTGCTTCAGCGGGATCGTGCCGAGCGCCCCGATCAACAGCCCGCCCAGCTCGACCACCGCGCTGCTGTCGTCGAGCGGCAGCACGACCCCGACGGCGAGCACGATGACGCCCGCCGCGACGAGCCCCGCCAGCAGCGCCAGATGGTGCCGGAGGCTGCGGCGGTCGCCGGCGATGATGCCGTCGAAATGTGCGGTCGGGTCGGCCACGACGCGTCCTGGCTGCGATGCCGAATCGTGTCGGCATCATCCCTTGAATGTCATCCCCGGGCAAGATGCCGCAAGTCGGTCAGTTCGGTCTCCATCGATGGCACATTGGTGGCGGCCAGAATCCGCGGTGACTCGGCAGCGGGTTTGCGGAAATCCTCGTGCCATCATGGCTTGGCGGTGACAGGGCTCGCGGCCGCTATTCCCCGACCACCCGGGGGCGCGGCGGCTCCAGCTCCTCGTCCGGCGCGGCGTCCTCCAGCTGCAGCTCCTCGATCCGTTCGCCGCGCCGCGTCACCTTGTCGGTGGAGATGCGGATCTCGCGGATATCCTTGTCGGCTTGGGCGAAGTGGCGCTGCAGCCGCTCGACCCGCTCGTCCAGCCGCTCGACGTCCTTCAGCAGGTGGTGAATCTCCGCCTGGATGACACCGGCCTGTTCGCGCATGTGGACGTCCTTGAGCACCGCGCGGACGGTGTTCAAGGTCGCCATCAGGGTGGTCGGCGAGACGATCCAGACGCGGCGCCGGTATGACTCCTCCACGACCTTGCCGAACCGCGCGTGCAGCTCGGCATAGACCGCCTCGGACGGCAGGAACATCAGCGCCGATTCGGCGGTCTCACCGGGCACGATGTAGCGCTCGGCGATATCGGCGACGTGCTTGCGGACGTCGGCGGTGAACGCGCGCGCCGCCTGCTGGCGGGCGGCGTCGTCGGTGGCGGCGTCCAGCGCGCGATAGCTCTCCAGCGGAAACTTGGCGTCGACGACGATCGGGCCCGGCGGATTGGGCAGTTTCAGCAGGCAGTCGGCGCGCCGGCCGCCGGCCAGCGTCGCCTGGAACTGGTAGGCCGACGGCGGCAGGATGGCGCTGACGATGTCGATCAGCTGGACCTCGCCGAACGCCCCGCGCGCCTGCTTGTTCGACAGGATGTCCTGCAGCCCGACCACCTGGGTCGACAATTGCGCGATGTTCTTCTGCGCCTCGTCGATCAGCGCCAGGCGGGTCTTCAGGTCGCCGATCGTCGTCGCGGTCTGGCTGGCGGTGCGGTCCAGCGATTCGTGCACCTTGGCGGTCACCGCCGTCAGCCGCTCGTCCAGCGCCTTGGCGATCTGCCGCTCCTGGGCCTGCAGCCGCTCGGCCAGCTGCGACTGGGCGGCGGCACCCTGCTCGGCCATCTGTGACAGCCGGCCCACTAGTTCGGCCTGGCCGGCGCCGAGCCGCGTGGTGGATTCGGTCAGCCGCGCCACCCGGTCGTCGACGCCGCCGACCGCCCGTCGCGACGCGCCGGCCCGCCGCACCAGCGCCACGGTCATCGCCAGCAGGGCGATCAGCAGGCCGCCGCCGATCGCCGCCGCGGCGGCCAGGACGGTCGCGGGGTCGAGGTCTTGCAGGGTGAAGGCTTCCATGGATCGCGGGGTCCCGAACGAATCGCGCGGGTCGAACGATAGCACAGGGCCACCGCCGGCCGCGACGCTTGACGCGGACCGGGTCAGTCCATATCTCCACGACTCGGGAAATCAGCGGAAGAACGCGCGCCGCCCATGGCAAAGCTCGACATCATCATTGCACCCGACCCGGTGCTCAAGCGCACGGCCAAGCGGGTCGAGACCGTCGACGACCGCATCCGCACCCTGATGGACGATATGCTGGAGACCATGTACGAGGCGCCGGGCATCGGCCTGGCGGCGCCCCAGGTCGGCGTGCTGGAGCGGGTGATCGTCGTCGACGTCACCGGCAAGGACGAGGAGCGCCAGCCCTACCGTCTGGTCAATCCCGAACTGGTCTGGACCTCCGACGATACTGTCGCCAACGAGGAGGGGTGCCTGTCGCTGCCCGAGCACTACGCCGAGGTGACGCGACCGGCGGAGGCCAGGGTGCGCTATCTGGACGAGACCGGCCAGTCCCGCGAGCTGCACGCCACCGGCCTGCTGGCGACCTGCGTGCAGCACGAGATCGACCATCTGTCGGGCATCCTGTTCGTCGACCACGTGTCGGCGCTCAAGCGCGGCATGATCTTGCGCAAGCTCGCCAAATGGAAGAAGGCCGAAGCCGCGGCATAACACCGGTTCGCTTGCCCTAATTCACATAGCCGCTACAACGGCGGCATGACCGCCGCCGCGCAGCCGCTCAGACTCGCCGTCATGGGAACGCCCGAGTTCGCCGTGCCCAGCCTGGAGGCGCTGCTGCGGGCCGGCCACACGGTGGCCGCGGTCTACGCCCAGCCGCCGCGGCCGGCCGGACGCGGTCACAAGGAGCGGCGTTCGCCGGTGCACGCGGCCGCCGCGGCGCACGGACTGGCGGTGCGGACGCCGGCGCGCCTGAAGGATCCGGCCGAGCACCGGGCGTTCGCGGCATTGGACCTGGACGCGGCGGTGGTCGCCGCCTACGGCCTGATCCTGCCGCCGCCGATCCTCCGGGCGCCGCGGCTCGGCTGCGTCAACGTGCATGCCTCGCTGCTGCCGCGCTGGCGCGGGGCGGCGCCGATCCAGCGGGCGCTGCTGGCCGGCGACGCCCAGACCGGAGTCACCATAATGCAGATGGACGAAGGGCTGGACACCGGGCCGATGCTGCTCACCCAGGCGCTGGAGATCGCCACGGCGATGACCGCCGCCGACCTGCACGACCGGCTTGCCGAGCTGGGCGCGGCGTCGATCGTCCGGGCGCTCGACGGCTTGGCGCGCGGCACCCTGGAAGCGGTGCCGCAGCCCGAGGCTGGCGTGAC
>JAZFQW010000447.1:0-3680 GCA_036445335.1 Alphaproteobacteria bacterium
TGCTGGCTGCGCGACGCCTATTTCGTCGTCCACGCACTCAACCGCCTCGGCGCGACCAAGACGATGGAGGACTACCTGCACTACATCACCAACGTGGTGGCCAATTCCAAGGACGGCTATCTGCAACCGCTGTTCAGCATCACCTTGCGCCGCGACCTGGACGAGCGGATTTGCGCCAGCCTCAGCGGCTATCGCGGCATGGGCCCGGTGCGGGTCGGCAACGCCGCCTATACCCAGGCGCAGAACGACAGCTACGGCGCGGTCGTGCTGGCGTCGGCGCAGGCGTTCTTCGACCAGCGGCTGGAGCGGCCGGGCACCCTTCGGCTGTTCGAACGGCTGGAACTGCTGGGCGAGCAGGCGATCAAGAAGTGGAACACGCCGGACGCCGGGCTGTGGGAGCTGCGCACGCGCGAGCGGGTGCACACCTTTTCCGCCGTCATGTGCTGGGCCGCGTGCGACCGGCTGGCCAAGATCGGCCGGCGCCTGGGGGTGACCGACCGGGCGCAGCGCTGGCTGACGGAGGCCGACAAGATCCGCGCGGCGATTCTGGAGCAGGCCTTCGATGCGGAGCAGAACAGCTTCGTCGAAAGCCTCGGCGGCACGGACATCGACGCCGCGCTGCTGTTGCTGCACGAACTCGGATTCGTCGCCGCCGACGATCCGCGCTTCGTCGGCACGGTGGAGGCGGTGGAGAAGACGCTGCGCCGCGGCAACATGATCGACCGTTATCACGCCCCCGATGATTTCGGCGAGCCGGAAGTCGCGTTCACGATCTGCACCTTCTGGTACATCGACGCGCTGGCGGCGGTGGGCCGGCGTGAAGAGGCGCGCGCGCTGTTCGAGCAACTGCTGGAGATGCGCAACCATATCGGCCTGCTGTCGGAGGACATCGATCCGACCAGCGGCGCCCTGTGGGGCAATTTCCCGCAGACCTATTCGATGGTCGGCTTGATCAATTCGGCGATGAAACTCAGCAAGGAGTGGGAGGAGGCATTTTGACTCGTCTGGCCGGACAATGAGCCGCCTGATCGTTGTTTCCAACCGGGTCGCCCCGATCGACGAGGGAAAGGCCAGCACCGGCGGGCTTGCCGTCGCCGTGCTGGCGGCGTTGAAGAAGGCCGGCGGGGTCTGGTTCGGCTGGAGCGGCGACGTCGTCGGCAACCCGCAACCTGAGCCGAAGATGGTCCAGGTCGGCCGGCTGACCTACGCGACCATCGATCTGGCCGAGCGCGACTACGAGGAATACTACAGCGGCTTCGCCAACTCGACCCTGTGGCCGCTGTTCCACTATCGCCTGGACCTGACCGAATTCAACCGCCGGACCTATGCCGGCTATCTGCGGGTCAACGGGTTGTTCGCCATGCGCCTGGCGCCCCTGCTGGCGCCCGACGACTTGGTCTGGGTGCACGACTACCATCTGATCCCGTGCGGCGAACAACTGCGCCAGATGGGCCTGGCCCAGCGCATGGGGTTCTTCCTGCACACGCCGTTCCCGGTGCCGGAGATCCTGGTGTCGCTGCCCAACCACGACACTCTGGTCAGGTCGTTGTGCGCCTACGACGTGGTCGGATTCCAGACCAGGCGCGACCTCGGCGCGTTCGTCTCCTACCTGGTCAGCGAGGCCAGGGCCGAGGTTCTGGGCGAGAATCTGATCCGCGCGTTCGGCCGGGTGATCAAGGTGGACGCGTTCCCGATCAGCGTCGAGACCGCGGAGCTCGAGAAGCAGGCGACCATCACCATCCGCTCGCGCCAGGCCGAGCGGCTGCGCGAGAGTCTGGTCGACCGCGACCTGATCATCGGCGTCGACCGCCTCGATTACTCCAAGGGACTGCCCCAGCGCCTGGAGGCGTTCCAAGTGCTGTTGGAGAACTACGCCGAAAATCGCGGCCGCGTGACGTTCATGCAGATCGCCCCGCCGACCCGCGCCGACGTGCAGGAATATATCGACATCCGCCGCGAGCTGGAATCGAAGGCCGGGCACATCAACGGCAGGTTCGCCGAATTCGACTGGGTTCCGATCCGCTATCTCAACAAGAGCTTCTCGCGGCGCAACCTGCTGGCGTTCTATCGCACCAGCCGGATCGGCCTGGTCACGCCGCTGCGCGACGGCATGAATCTGGTCGCCAAGGAATATGTCGCCGCCCAGGATCCGGACAATCCCGGCGTGCTGGTGCTGTCGCGCTTCGCCGGCGCGGCGGCCGAGCTTGATGCCGCGTTGATCGTCAACCCGTACGATGTCGAGGGCGTCGCGGAGAACCTGCAGCGCGGCCTGACCATGCCGCTGGAGGAGCGTCAGGAACGCCAACGCGCGTTGATTGAGGTGCTGCGCGACAACAACATCGACACCTGGCGCCACCGTTTCATTGACGCGCTGACCGCAGCGCCCTATGCCCCATGAACGCGCCGGACGCCGCCGGCAACCCGCCGACGGTCCGGCACCGGCCGACAGATCTGCCGCCATGACACAGACACCGTCCGCCCTGCTCGGCGATCTCGGCGCCACCAACGCCCGGTTCGCCCTGGCCGACGCGCGCGGGATTCGCGACACCCACGTGCTGCGCTGCGCCGAGTACCCCAGCCTGTTCACCGCCGCCAGCGCCTATCTGGACAAGGTCCAGCCGCCGCGGCCGCCGCGCCACGCCGCCTTCGCCATCGCCTCGCCGATAATCGGCGACACGGTGGAGATGACCAACCACGCGTGGTCGTTTTCGATCGCCGAGTTGACCGACCAGCTGGCGCTCGACCGGCTGGAGGTGGTGAACGATTTCACCGCCCAGGCGCTGGCGGTTTTGCACTTGTCCGACACCGACCGGACGCAGGTCGGCGGCGGCGCGCCGGAGCCGGGCCAGACAATCGGCGTGCTGGGACCGGGCACCGGCCTGGGCGTGTCCGGCCTGGTGCCGTCGCGCGAGCGCTGGACGCCGCTGGCCGGCGAGGGTGGCCATGTCACAATGTCCGCGGTCAACGACCGCGAGGGCGACGTGTTCCGGCGGCTGCGGCTGCGCTTCAACCACGTCTCGGCCGAGCGGGTGCTGTCCGGCATGGGGTTGTCGAACCTGTACGAGACCCTGGCCGCGATCGACGGCGTGGACATCCCGGCGCGCGAGCCGCGCGAGGTCACCGAGGCGGCGCGCGGCCAATCCGATCCGCGCGCGGTGGAGGCGGTGGAGATGTTCTGCGCCATGCTGGGCACCGTCGCCGGCAACCTGGCGCTGACGCTCGGCGCGCGCGGCGGGGTCTATATCGCCGGCGGCGTCGTGCCCAAGCTGGGGCAACTTTTCCTGCGCTCGGAGTTCCGCGAGCGGTTCGAGGCCAAGGGCCGGTTCCGCGGCTATCTGGCGCCGATCCCGACCTACCTGGTGACCCACCCGACCCCGGCCTTCCTGGGCCTGAAATCGGTGCTGGACAAGCCCCAGCTCGGCTGAGCGCGATGTCGAGGATCGTCAGCCCAGTCCGCATCTCTCACACTGGCCGCGATATTGCCAAGGCGCGGAGACGGCGTTGCAGCAGTGACGCGCCGCCACCTCCACTGGTATGTCTTCACCAATCACCGCAACGAGGCCGACAGTCCGCGAGGAGGCGTCTACCATGTACGACATCGGCGACTATGCGATCGTCCCCAGCCCGCGCCGGGTGCGGACGATGTTCAACGGCGCGGTCGTGGCCGACAGCCGCGCCAT
>JAZFQW010000448.1:0-5451 GCA_036445335.1 Alphaproteobacteria bacterium
TGGACGACTGCGGCCTGACTTTCCTGCACGTGTTCCCCTATTCGGAACGGCCCGGCACGCCGGCGGCGCGCATGCCGCCGGTGCCGGTGCCGGTGCGCAAGGACCGCGCGGCGCGGCTGCGCGCCGCCGGCGCCCACGTGCTGACGGCATACCTCGAGGCCCAGGTCGGCCGCGACGTCGCGGTGCTGGTCGAGGCCGGCGACATCGGCCGCACCGAGCATTTCGCCACCGTCCGGCTCGACCGCCCGGCCGCCGCCGGCGCGCTGGTCCACGCCCGCCTGACCGGCGTCGACGGCGACCGGCTGACCGGCCAAACCGTGTGACCGCCATGACCCAAGACCCCGAACTCGAGCGTGCCGCCGAGGGCGCGTCCAGGCGCGGCTGGCTCGCCCGGCTCAAGGTCGGGCTGTCGCGGTCGTCGGCCAAGCTGAGCGACGGCATCGCCGGCATATTCGCCAGGCGGCGGCTGGACGACGTCGCGCTGGAGGAGCTGGAGGAGCTGCTGATCACCGCCGATCTGGGGCCGGCGACCGCGGCGAAGCTGACGGCGGAGCTGGCGCGCACCCGCTTCGGCAAGGACGTGACGCCCGAGGAGGTCCGCGGCGCCCTGGCGGAGCAGGCGGCGGCGATCCTGGCCCCGGTCGCCCGGCCGCTGGAGGTCGACCCGGCGCGCAGGCCGACGGTCATCCTGGTCGTCGGCGTCAACGGCACCGGCAAGACCACGACCATCGGCAAGCTGGCCAGGCAGTGGCGCGACGGCGGCCGCTCGGTGCTGCTGGCGGCGGGCGACACCTTCCGCGCCGCGGCGATCGGCCAGTTGCAGATCTGGGGCCAGCGCGCCGGCTGCGCGGTGCTGGCGCGCGAGCCCGGCGCCGACGCCAGCGGCCTGGCGTTCGACGCGCTGGCCCGCGCCCGCGCCGACGGCACCGACATCCTGCTGATCGACACCGCCGGGCGGCTGCACAACAAGGACCATCTGATGGCCGAGTTGCAGAAGATCGGCCGCGTCCTGAAGAAGCAGGACGAGACCGCGCCGCACGCGGTATTGTTGGTGCTGGACGCGACCACCGGGCAGAACGCCCACGCCCAAGTCGAGGTGTTCCGCGACATCGTCGACGTCACCGGCCTGATCGTGACCAAGCTGGACGGCTCGGCCCGCGGCGGCGTGCTGGTGGCGCTGGCCGAGCGCTTCGGGCTGCCGGTCCACGCCGTCGGCGTCGGCGAAGGCATCGACGACCTGCGGCCGTTCGACGCCGACCAGTTCGCTCGGTCGCTGATGGGGCTCGAGGACTAGAGGAATGACGACGGCCAAGATTCAACGGGCGGCGGCGGCGACGGAACCGGCGGCGTTCGATACCCCCGAGGGCGCCTGGGGCCGGCTGTGCGAGATCTACGACGCCGGAACGGCGTTCCTGAGGGAACGGTTTCGGGCCTTCGCCAACGGCGAGACCATCGCCGGGCGGGTGCGCGCCTGCTATCCCTACGTGAAGATCCGCACCACCAGCTTCGCCCGGGTCGACACGCGCCTGAGCTTCGGCTTCGTCTCCGGGCCGGGGACCTACACCACGACGGTCACCCGGCCGGACCTGTTCGGTCCGTACCTCAAGGACCAGTTCGCCCAGCTGATCCACAACCACCAGGTGCCGCTGGAGGTCGGCGTCAGCGACGCGCCGATGCCGATCCATTTCGCCTTTCCCGACGGGCTGCACATCGAAGGCGACCTGCGCCCGGAACGGTTGGCGCTGTTGCGCGAGGTCTTCGACGTCCCCGACCTGGCGCTGACCGACGACAGCATCGTCAACGGCACCCATGTGACGGCGCGCGGCCAGCCGCGCCCGCTGGCGCTGTTCACCGCCCCGCGCACCGACTATTCGCTGCACCGGCTGAAGCACTACACGGCGACCGACTGCGAGCATTTCCAGAACTACGTGCTGTTCACGAACTACCAGTTCTACATCGACGAGTTCGTGCGCATGGCCCGCGACCTGATGGAGGACGGCGACTGCGCCTACGAGGCGTTCATCGAGCCCGGCGACCGGATCACGCCGAACCGGCGCCTGAACAAGGGCGGTCGGACCGGCGCCGAGCCCGAACGGCTGCCGCAGATGCCGGCCTATCACCTGAAGGCGCCGAACCATTCCGGCATCACGATGGTGAACATCGGAATCGGCCCGTCCAACGCGAAGACCGCGACCGACCATGTCGCGGTGCTGCGGCCGCACGCCTGGATGATGCTCGGCCACTGCGCCGGCATACGCAACACCCAGAAGCTGGGCGACTACGTGCTGGCGCACGGCTATGTGCGCGAGGACCACGTGCTGGACGCCGACCTGCCGGTGTGGGTGCCGCTGCCGGCCCTGGCGGAGGTGCAGCAGGCGCTTGAGCAGGCGGTCAGCGAGATCACCGGCCTGACCGGCTACGCGCTGAAGAGCGTGATGCGCACCGGCACCGTCGCCACCATCGACAACCGCAACTGGGAGCTGCGCGACCATCGCGGGCCGGTGCAGCGGCTGAGCCAGTCGCGCGCCATCGCGCTGGACATGGAAAGCGCCACTATCGCCGCCAACGGCTTCCGCTTCCGGGTGCCGTACGGCACCCTGTTGTGCGTGTCGGACAAGCCGCTGCACGGCGAGCTGAAACTGCCGGGCATGGCCAACGTGTTCTACAAGAAACAGGTCGGCCAGCACCTGGAGATCGGCATCCGCGCCATGGAGCTGTTGCGCGAGCTGGGCCTGGAACGCCTGCACAGCCGCAAGCTGCGCACCTTCGCCGAGGTCGGGTTCCAATAAATGAGCAGGCTTTTCACCACCAAGGCACCAAGGCGTTCAACAGAGTCGATCCCTCGGTGCCTTCGCGACCTAGCCCGGAACGAAAGAGCAGCCGCGCCATGACAGTGGACTCGACCGACAAGCGGATCTCGCCCGGCCTCCGGCTGGCCATCGAGGGCGGGCCGCTGCTGGTGTTCTTCGTCGCCAATCTTCTGGGCGGCATCATGGCGGGAATCGCCGTGTTCATGGTGGCGACACCGATCGCGGTGATCGCCTCGTACCGGCTGGAGCGGCGGTGGCCGATCATGCCGCTGGTCGCCTGCGTCCTGGTGCTGCTGTTCGGTGGGCTGGCCTTGTGGCAGGACAACGAAGTGATCTTCAAGATCAAGCCGACCGTCGTGAACCTATTCTTCGCCGCGGCGCTGTTCGCCGGACTGGCGTTCAAGCGCCAGCTTCTGAAACTGCTGATGAGTTCGGTACTGCAGCTGACCGACGAGGGCTGGCGCCTTCTGACCTGGCGCTGGGCGCTGTTCTTCGTCGCCCTGGCGGTGCTCAACGAGATCGTCTGGCGCAACGTGTCGACCGATGCCTGGGTCAACTTCAAGGTCTTCGGCATGCTGCCGATCAGCCTGGCGTTCGGCGTGGCCCAGGTCCCGTTGATCAACCGACACCAAGCCGCCGCGCCGACCGCCGGCGGCGATGAGCCCGGCTGAGCCCGCAGACGATCTCGGCGGCGCCGTCAGCGGCGTCGTCGGCGGCGGACCGGTCCGCCGGCTGCTTGGCCCGGATCGGTCCCATGATGTCGATGACCACGCCGTTCGGGTCGGTGACCGCGAAGCGGCGCTGGCCACAGGGCTCGTCGCGCAGCGGCACGTCGAGCGGCAGCACCGACTTGAACACGGCATGGACCGCCTCGACGTCCTCGACCTGCAGGCACAGCGACAGGCCCCTGCCCTCGAACGGCGTGCGCTGGATCGGCGGGTGGGCGACGTGGTCGCCCAACAGGAAGCCGATCTGGATCCCGCCGTCGTCCGGCCACGCGACCTTCAGGTAGACGTCGCTGGCAAACGCGATGTCGAACCCGATCGCGGCGTAGAACCGCTCGGTACGGACGAGGTCGCGGGTGGTGATCATCGGAAAAAGCGCTTTCAGTCGCATATCCTGGTTCCCTGCAAACCAACGGTACCCCAACGGCACCAGGGGTTTCGAAGGTATAGCACCACCCTGCTGACAGCATTGTGTCAGCAGGGTCGTGCCTGTGACCTACCGGCGCCATCCAATGTCGGGTGAAATTGCCTTTCTGATCGCCGTCGTCCTCGTCTGCCTGTACGTCGTTCCGACGATCGTCGCAGTCTCTCGGCTGCACCACCGGCTCGGGGCGATCGTGGCGCTGAACCTGCTGCTCGGCTGGACGCTCCTCGGCTGGGTCGCCGCCATGGTGTGGGCGCTGACCGCGACTCGCAAGTAACCGCCGGCTGCGGCGGTCACGGCGTCCGTCGACTCCAAGACCAGTCCGATGTGCGCCGAGGCCGTGAACACCGCCGCCAAGGGCGGCGCGCCTGGTCGTCGGCGTCGTCCCAGCGCGGGTTGTCGAGAGGGCCCTTCACGGGGCGCCCGCGAACAATAACAATCGCCTGCTGACACAACGGTGTCAGGAGGGATTGAATAGGGTCGGGCGATGGGGGATTTCGATGCGCCGCGCCGACCGACTGTTCCAGCTGATCCAGATCCTGCGCCGGCGCCGGCGCCTGACCACCGCGCGCGACCTGGCCGACGAGTTGGAGGTTTCCGTCCGCACGGTCTATCGCGACGTCGCCGACCTGATCGCGTCGGGCGTGCCGATCGCGGGCGAGGCGGGGCTGGGCTATCTGCTGCGCGGCGGCTATGACCTGCCGCCGCTGATGTTCACCCTGGACGAGATCGAGGCGATCGTGCTGGGCGCCAACATCGTCGGCAGCTGGGGTGACCCGCGCCTCGCCGAGGCGGCGGAGGACGTGCTGGCGAAGATCGAGCACGCCCTGCCGGAGCGGCTACGCCAGTCGTTCCGCGACACCGCGCTGTTCGCCCCGCGCGGCCACTATCAAGAGTCGATCTCGGTCGACCTGGCGGCGCTGCGCGGTGCGATCCGGCAGTCGCGCAAGGTCGCGATCTCGTACCGCGACGCCGGCGGCGACGCCACCGAACGGACGATCTGGCCGCTGGCGCTCGCGTTCTACGGCCCGGTCTGGCTGATGATCGGCTGGTGCGAGCTGCGCCAGGATTTCCGCTCGTTCCGCGTCGACCGCATCGCCGCGGCCGAGATCCTGCCCGACCCGTACCCGCCGCAGCCTGGCCGCCGCCTGGCCGACTATCTGGCGCGCGAGGGCATCCGGACGTGACCGGGCGGCCGGCCGAAACTGCATCAAACGAAGATTGAAACGCCTGCCGATTTGGCGGAAACCCCTCACCTTCCCAATGCTGCGCATTGGGGCCCTTCCTCTCCCGCAAGGGGAGAGGAGATTCCGGCGCACATATGGAACTGAGCAACCGGGGACATGGGTAACAGGTCTGACCGACGACATGGGTAACAGTTTTCTGGTTTTGTTCATGGGGATCGATCGCGGTGTTGTGGTGGTTGGGCCGGTGGGGTTGTGGCTAACCCGTCAGGGTTATCCACAAGTCCAGGGGCCGGTTTCTTGGGCCG